>CAMAUG010000040.1 GCA_945861255.1 Candidatus Sulfopaludibacter sp. SbA3 | reverse complement strand
TTCACGACTCAAACAATCGGGCATGTTCTGGACCGTTCGAGGCGCCAACGCCATCATCGCTCTCCGCTGCTCCCACCTCAATGGCCGATTTGAAGACTATTGGGAGACTCGCCAAGCCGCCTAATCCAACTTCTGTGTCGCACACCCTTACCCGGGTGTGACCCCGGGCAGCGATTCCTTAAGCGTCAAGAATGTAGGGTGGAAACCCATCGCGGTGCACCTCGATCGGCCGTCGTTACGTTCCGCTACTTCCCCACCAGATGCCTGACATCGCGTTCGTTTTCATTGCAAACGTACTCGATCAGGTCGCCATCGGCATCCAGTCGCAGATCTTCCGTCACGGTCCACGGCCGCGTGTAAGCTTGTGGATCCTCGATGGTGATGTCGATGAACAGGTGTCCGTAGTCGGGACGCCGGTATCGCTCGGTGACCCGCAGAGCCTCCGAATGCGGGTGGCCGCTGTCATCCAACCAAGTCTGGCTGTTGAATCCGGTGGTTCCAACCACCAGGACATCGCCTTCCCACGCGCCGGTCGAATAACCCATCCAAGTCGGCTGCGCATCTTTTTTCAACGTGCGGCCGTCCAGGTAGATCTGGCGGAAGATGGTCCTTTCGTGCAAAATCACCACCATGCTGGGCGTCTGAACGATCCTGTTGGGCATGCCGCCCGCGGCCGTCGTGCGCGGGACTCCGGAGGGAAGACAATAAGCCTCGGGATCCTCCTTGCTGTTGGTCGACCTGCGCTCGTTGTACAAGGCTTGCGCCCACGGCGTCATGGGCACCGCGTCCGGCTTCAAGTCAGCGGCCAGATTGAAATTAAACTTGAGGTTGGATAGCCACATGCCGGAGAGATCCGGCTTGCCATCCGCGGTGCGAGGCGCGGGGGCGCCGAGATTGGGCTTGCCGTCGGCCATGCGCGGCACACCCGGAGTGGGGGGCTTCACCCATTGGGCATTCATCTGCGATGCGACCACTAGGGTTATAACAATCGCTGAAACCTGAGTCACGTCGCCTCCACTAAATGTTCCAGGACATCCAGCCGGTCCGTCGCGCCGGCGCTGACCGAAACAATATCACAATTGCGTCCGCGGGATCGGAGACAATTCCAGCGCGTGCACCACGCACTTGCGTGCTGGGAAACTCTGAGTCAGGCTTGCAGAGCGAACGTGCCGCCTTCGTCCGCCAATCGTCGCAGCCGTGGTGCGGGGGACCATAGCGCATCGCCATGCCGGGCGCGGAATTCTTCTATGCGCGCCAGAACCTTCTTGAGCTCCAGCGTGTCGGCGTAAAACATCGGTCCTCCGCGCCAGGAGGGAAAGCCGTAACCCGCGACGTAAACAACGTCGATATCGGAGGCGCGCTGAGCGATGCCTTCTTCGAGCAAACGCGCGCCTTCATTGATCAGCGCAAGAATGCAGCGGTCCGCAATTTCGCTCGGCTCGATCCGCCGCCGCTCGATACCCTGCGCGCGCGCCGCGTCTTCGATCAGCATGGCCACTTCCGGATCGGGCGCGGGCTTGCGGTCCTCTCCGTACCGCGACCACCCGCGGCCGCTCTTCTGGCCGAGCCAGCCGCGTTCCAGCAGGCCATCCAGCACAAGAGGCTTCCGGACCCCGGGCGCGTTGAGCGCAGGCGAACCGCGTTCAATATCGCGCATCACATCATTGCCCACCAGATCGTACATGGCCAGCGGCCCCATGGCCATGCCGAAATCGTGCAGCGCCTGGTTGACCTGCTCCACAGTTGCGCCTTCCTCCAGCAGGAATTGAGCCTCGCGTCCGTACATCTCGATCAGCCGGTTGCCGATGAAGCCGTGCGCGTTGCCGGACAGCACCGCGATCTTATTCAGCCGCTTCACCAGGGCCATCGCGGTGGCCAGCGCGGTTGCGCCGGTGGACTTGCCGCGCACCACCTCCACCAGCCGCATGAGGTTCGCAGGGCTGAAGAAGTGCAAGCCAAGCGTGTTCTCCGCGCGCCCCCCGGCGGCGGCAATCTCATCGACGTCGAGCGACGAAGTGTTGGTTGCCAGAATACACTCCGGCCCCGCCACCTTCCCCAGTTCCGCGAACACCTGCTTCTTCACGCTCATGTTTTCGAACACGGCTTCGACGATCAGGTCCGCCTTTTCGAATTCGCCGTAGCCGAGTTGCGGTTTGATGCGCGCCAGTTTCTCTTCGACCGTTGCCGTGGTCGCACGCCCGCTCTTTACCGTGCGCCCGAAATTCGCGCGGATACTTTGCATTCCACGTTCCAGCGCGTCTTGCGAAGTCTCCGTGAGTGTCACGGAAATACCGGCGTCCGCCAGCGCCATCGCGATCCCGGCGCCCATGGTGCCCGCGCCCACCACGGCCGCGCGGTCAATGGGCTTAGCGCGCGCCTCCGGCGGCAGGCCCGGAATCTTCGGCGCGGCCCGCTCGGCGAAGAACACGTGGATGAGCGCCCGCGATTGCGTGGACCGGCGGCACTGTTCGAACAACTCCGCCTCGCGGCACAGACCCTCGGCGAAGGGGAGGCGCGTGGCGGCTTCGATCGCTTCCACCGCCGCCAGAGGCGCTTGCTGGCCGCGCATCGCTTGAGCGGCGCGCGCTCGGGCATGGGCGAACAAATCGACTTCAGCACCGGCGAGTTTTTCGTTTCGATCGCAAGTCCGCCGGTGAGGCCGTCCAGCGGCTTCGCGCGCGAACGCGAGCGCGCCCGCAAGCAAGCCGCCTTCGATGACCGTGTCCACAATGCCGGCCGCCAGCGCCTCGTTCGCACTCACGGGAGCACCCGCGACGCACATCTCGAGCGCCTTGGCAACGCCCGCCAGCCGTGGCAACCGCTGCGTGCCGCCCGCGCCGGGAATCAACCCGAGCTTCACTTCAGGCTGGCCCACCCGCGCGCCGGAAGCCATCACGCGGTAGTGCGCCGCCATGGCGATCTCCAGGCCGCCTCCCAACGCGGACCCGTGCAACGCCACCACCACCGGCTTCGGACAATCTTCCAGCGCCCGCGCCGCGCTGGTGAATCCCGCCAGCAGCCTGGCCGTGCTGTCCGCGCCGGCGAAATCCTTGATATCGGCGCCGGCCATGAACGTACCGCCCGTGGCGTTCAACACCACCGCGCGTACGCCGTCGTCGCCGGCCGCGCGCGCCAGACCCGCGACAATGCCTTCGGCCACCGCGGGCGTCATCGCATTCACGGGCGGATGGTCAATGGTGATGACGGCGACGCCGTCGTCCACTGTGTAATGGGTGTATTCGTGCATTCTTGTTTAAGATACCGGTTTGCGCGCTGCGGCTCCAGCAAGGACTGGGGAACCGCGCAGCATCGAATGCGCCAGTCTTGGCGAACATGTCAGGTACTATGCCAAAGCTCGCGACGCCGCTATCATTCTTGTCTAGTCTCGCCCGCTTGCTTGCCTCGCCCGCTTGCCCTGTCTCGCCCGACTCGGCGCATTCGCCGCCTAATAATCATCACAAGATTGGTCACTGTCTTCCCAATCGCTCTGCTTGCGGGTTACGCACCGGCAACCGCCCACCTCCACGCGATGCCGCTCGATCGGGCACAATAGTGGACGAGCCGCATGGCGTGGTTCCAGAGAGCATTACCGTGAAGGGAGAAAATGCAATGAGAATTCTAAGAACGCGGGCAGCCTTGTTAGTGCCGGTAGTGTTGACGGCGGCGGTTCTATGCACCGTGGCTGTGGTCGCACTCGGCCGAGGCGTCCCGGCGGCGGTCCATTACATCGGCCACGACAAGGTCACCGAAGTGATGTCCAAAGGCGGAGCCATCGTGAGCGATCCGGGCCTCATCGTGCTGGCGCAACGCCGGCAGGCCGGTCCGGTCGAATACCACGATCAGAACAACCACGTGTTCATCTTTGTCGACGGCGAGGCGACGCTGGTGGTGGGAGGGACCATGGTTGACGCCAAGCGGACCGCGCCCAATCAAATGCGTGCTCCCTCGGTTCAAGGCGGAACAACCTACCACGTAAGCAAAGGCGACGTGATTACGATTCCCGCAAAGACGCCCCACTGGTTCAAGGAAGTCCCCACGAAGACCGTAGCCTACTACGCGGTGAACATCGAGAGCGAGTAGTAGAGCGAAATCGTAAGGCGCACGGGGCCCGCTGATTCAATTCAGGCCGAACGCGAGCAGCACATTCCCCGGCATGCTGGAGTAGCCCGAATTCACATACAGCATTCCATTGACGATCACCGGACCGGTGGAACTGAACGATCCGCCACGGCCGGGGATGCCGTTCACCGTGGTGTAGGTCTGCACGGCGTCGTAATCCCAGATCATTTCGCCATTTGACGTTTTAAACGCGCGGATGTGCCCGTCCATCGACGGCGCGACCACGGCCCCTGGGATCACGGACGGGGGCGAACGCTGTGCGCCCGAGCATCCTTGCTTTCCGATGCACGTAGGCGTCGGCGGAGGAGCGTGCCAAACTTGCCTTCCCGTTGCCGCATCCAGGGCGAACAGCCCGCCTCCAGAACCAGGCACGCCGCGCATCGCATCCGCCAGAGGCGCCAACACCAATTTCTCCTGAGGACTGTACGCTATTCCCCACTGGATTCCGCCGCCCGGTCCGCCTTTGCCGATGCGGGTCTGCCAGGCCACTTTACCTTTTCGATCCGGATCAAACCCCCAGACCACGCCTGATTTTTGCCCTGCCACGATCATCTGGCGGCCATTGTCCAAATCCACGAGAATGGGCGAGGCGCCAAAATCCACGTCCAGGCCCGCTTTTTCCGGACAATTTCCCTTCTGCGGCCCTTGCGCGCCCGTACCACCGCAATCCCAATTGAACATGTCCGGAGACGCCTGCTGAGTCCAGCGGATGGTTCCCGTATCCATATCCATCGCCACAATTGCATCGGCCGTGTTGATCTCCGGATCGGAATAGCCGTTTCCGGTGGCCACATACACAAGCCTCCGCTTCAGATCGAGAGTCGGCGAAGACCATATGGTTGCGCCCGACGGCCCGTAGAACTGAATGCCCGAGTCGCTCTTCCAGGTAGGCTTCGGCTCCGGCGACGTGTACGATTTCCAGACGATGGCCCCATCGTTCGCGTTCACCGCCACTACCAGACCGCGGAACTTGCAGCACGAATAGAAAGGATTGGCTCCGGCGTTTTCTTCCTGTGACGCGATGGGCACGTACAAACGGCCCTCGTGCAGCTTCACCGTACCGGTGATGCGCGTGAACGCCTGGTCATCCACCTTCTTCTGCCAGATGAGCTTGCCCGTATTCGCATCCAGCGCATATAAGTTGGACTCCAGGTCGCCGAAATACGCCCGCGAACCGGGACCGATCACAACGGCGTTGCGCACCATGGCTTTCGCCTGGTACATCCAATAGAGACACCCGGTCTGCGCATCGATGGCGTAGATCGTACCATCGTTGCTGCCCGAATAAACCCGGCCGCCCGCAACGGTAGGTTGGCCATAGGCCGTAACCGTGTCCGGGAATCCAAAGGCCCATTTCAGTTTGAGGGATGGCAACTGTGCCGCCGTCAGGCCGGCTGCTTCGGCTGTCTGGAAACGCGTATTCCGCTCATCCGGGCTCCATCCATTCCAGGAGGTATTCGTAGCCTTGGGCGTGGCTCCTGCCGCGCACTGCCCAGTCATCGTGGGAGGGACGCTGGGGCCGGCTTTCCCGAGGTAACGCGCCACCGCCCGGCGATCTTCAGGGCTGAGCTGCGCACCCTGCACCCGCATGGCGCCGGTCTCGAGCGACTTGAGAATAGCCTCCCATGGCCTGGACGCCAAAGCCTCCGGCAACGGGGCATGCGCATCGCTGTTCTGGTCGTGGCACTTCTGGCAGTTCGCGATATAGACGCGCGTCCCCTCTTGCGCCAAAGACAACCCGGCGGTAACGATGATCAGTGTAGCGACGCGGTACATAATTCCCTTTCCTTACAATTCTTTGGATGCCGTCAGCACCACGCGCTTGCCCGACTGATCCAGAATCGTCAACTTGCCGCCTTCCAGGACGACATCGGCGATCTTGGTGAAATCGTCCGGAACGCGCGTGTAGAACATCAGGAATCGTGTTTCAATCGTAGACTTGGCCGGCAACCAGCGGAAGGTGGGGGTGCCGAACAGAGGGTTCATTGCCACCGCTTCCCGGTGCGAAATGTCGAAAGGCTGCGAGGAGAACTCCATCCCCCGCGCGGCGCGATCGTCACCCGTGAAATTCATCCAACTCATCAGCCACGGGTAATCATCCCTGCGAAACACATACCCGAAGACCATGTGCTTTTCAAGATGAAGCGCGGTGACGTAACCCAGCCTGCGCTTGGGATCGATCTGGCAACTGGCCAGGTCCAGCCAGTTGTGATCAGTGGGAACCACACGCAGATCGGCTTGCCCGCCATCGTTTGTCGGCGCCATGGGCCACTTGAAATCCTTGTCGTAAACCAGGTGGCCGGGAATCGCGCCCGGTTTATAAGGCCGCACCCGGCAATTGATGCCCGGCATGTCCACCACCGTCTTGCCTCTTTCGAGGAACGGCGGGCCGATGGTCGCGTGTTCGGCCCAGGAAACGGGCCGGTCCACAGTCAACGCGCTTTCCAACTGGCTGGTCACATAAATAACGTTTTCGCCGTCGGCCATCTGTATGGTCCTGGTCAGCGCCTCCTGCGCCAGCGGAAGCGTGCTTTGCAGCATGATCACATGCGTGGACCCGCCCGCCGCGGGCGAGGCGACTACCTTCATGGCCTGGCGGTTGGCTTCCCCGTGGAACGGCATCCCCAGCGCCTGCTCCTGCTCGGATGGAGCTCCGAATCCATCCAGGGCCAGAAAATGGCCCATGGTTGCCAGGGGACTGAACGGTTCGCCTTCGCGCAGCGTCAGCCGCAAGAACCGGCCTCCGTTGATGCCGATAGTCAGGTCAAGTTTGTCGTTGCTGAACAACACCGTCGGGGTAGCGTTCGCAGCCGCCGGTTGGCCGCCGGGCTGTTGAGCCGCAGGCCGCGGCTGCTGCGCCATAACCGGCTGAGAGAGAAGACTCGACAACACACTCGACAACACGAGCACGGGCAGCCTTCGGTTCATAGGCACGACTATATCATATAGCCGTCAAATGGCCAGTGTGGCTCCCGCACCGCCCGCACCGTAACGTAGAACAGGAACAGGGCGCCGATTTTTGGGCGCGCACCGGCAATCCGAGTACAATTGGTCCTATGCTTCGGGCCGCGCTAAAGGCGTCCAACCAACAGTGCAATTGTCGGGTCGAACCGACAACATCCCGGCCGATACGGCAGCGGCCCTGGATTTCGGAAGGAGCAGCATGAGTGGTCCCTTGAACGGTGTGCGCGTTATCGACATGACGACGGTGGTCATGGGTCCGGCAGCCACACAACTACTGGGCGATCTTGGCGCGGATGTGATCAAGGTGGAATCGGCGGCCGGCGATTTGATGCGCGATATCGGGCCAATGCACAATCCCGGCATGGGGCCGGTGTTCCTTCAGGCGAACCGCAATAAGCGCAGCATTGTGCTCAATCTGAAGGAGCAGGATGGCATACAGAAGCTTCGGGATCTGGTGGCCGACGCTGACGTCCTGGTCTCAAACATCCGGCCCCAGGCAATGGCACGGCTTGGGTTGGATTACGCGAGCGCGTCGAAAATCAACCCTTCCATCATTTTCTGCGCACTGGTAGGCTACGGCGAGGGTGGGCCGTATTCCGGGGCCGCGGTCTACGACGATTTGATGCAAGCGGCCTCAGGCCTTTCCGGAATATTCCATCGCGTGGACGGCAAACCACGCTACGTGCCGGTCAACTTCTGCGATCGCGTGGTGGGCCTTTATGGTGTAATTGCCATTCAAGCCGCGCTTTATCACCGGCAACTTACGGGAGAGGGGCAGGAGATCGAGGTGCCCATGTTTGAAACCATGGCGGATTTCGTTCTGGCCGATCACTTGTATGGACGCGCGTTCGTGCCGCCGCTGGGTGACACCGGCTACCCGCGCCTGCTTTCGCGAACCCGAGGTCCCTACGCCACGCGCGACGGGTACGTGGCCGTGCTTGTTTACACGGATGCCCACTGGCGCAGGTTCGGTACTTTGATCGGCCGCCCTTCGTTGATCGAAGAAGACGAGCGTTTGGGCAGCCTGCAAGCGCGCACCACGAACGCTGAAGCCGCCGGCCGGTTTCTTGCGGAGGAGATGGCCAAGAAAACCACCGAAGAATGGCTGCTCGCGTTGAACGCCGCCGATATCCCTGCCTGCCGGGTGAATAGTCTCGATGATTTGTTCGACGACCCCCACCTGCGCGCCGTAGGTTTCTTCAATCCAACCGAGCATCCCAGCGAAGGCACGCTGATGGTTCCGCGTCCTCCTCTCGGTTTCTCCCGCACGAAACTGGAGGTGCGGCGTCTAGCCCCGCGACTCGGAGAACATAATGGCGAGTTCGGCATCCATCAGGCGGAATCTGTTCAAGAGCCGGCGGGCCCGGCTCCTGGCTCTAAGTCAGATTGAATCATGCTGGCACTGCTCGGTTTAGCCACTATTTTAGTGTTAGTCGCGGCAATCCTCAGCGGACGCACGTCTCCGTTGGTGGCGCTGATCATCATACCGATTCTCTCTTCGGTGGTGGGGGGATTCGGCCTGGCAACCACGGGATTTATCTTGCAGGGAGTGCAGCAGGTGGCTTCCGTGGCGGCCATGTTTGTTTTCGCTATCTTGTTCTTCGGCATCATGACCGACGCCGGAATGCTTGACCCCATCATCGATCGCATTCTTCTCACCGTCGGCAGCAGTCCCGTCCGCATCTCCATGGGCACCGCCCTGCTGGCGCTTCTGGTGCACTTGGATGGCTCCGGCGCCGTGACATTTTTGGTGACCATACCGGTGATGTTGCCTGTCTATCAGCGCGTTGGTATGGATAAGCGCATTCTGGCGTGCACGGCCTCCATGGCGGCGGGAGTGAATTTTCTGCCGTGGGTTGGTCCGGCCATCCGCGCTTCCGCGGCTTTGCACATTCCAGCCACGGACATCTTCGCACCGCTGGTGAGGGTTCAGGTTGTCGGACTCGTGTGGGTTTTCCTGGTGGCATGGTGGTTAGGCAGACGGGAAGCACGGCGTCTGGGGCTTGCGGGTCAAACTGGACGCGGAGCGATTGTTAAGCGCGACCTGAGCGATAGTGAAAAGTTACTTCGAAGACCCGGTAGATTCTGGTTGAATCTCAGCCTGACGTTGATCCTGATCGCGGCGATGGTGGGATTCCATCTGGAGCCGGCCGCCGTATTCATGCTGGGCGCGGCGTTGGCTCTAGTCATCAACTATCCCGAGGTAAGCATGCAGCGGCAGCGAATCGACGCGCATGCCAAGGCCGCGCTCATGATGGCCGGCGTACTTATGGCTGCCGGGGCCTTTACTGGAATCATGAAGGGGTCCGGAATGCTGACGGCCATGGCGAAGTCCGCCGTCACATTTCTTCCTCCGGGAGCGGCCGGCCACGCGCCGGTGGTGTTGGGCATTCTTTCCATGCCGCTGAGTTTTCTGTTTGATCCCGATTCCTTCTACTTTGGAGTTTTGCCGGTGCTGGCGGAAGCCGGGAAACTTTTGGGCGTTCCCCCCATTCAGTTCGCGCAGGCCGCGCTCTTGGGACAGATGACCACCGGTTTTCCCGTCAGTCCGCTTACGCCGGCAACATTTCTGATTCCCGGCCTGGCCCAGGTGGACCTGGGCGCGCACCAGCGATTCACCGCGCCACTCCTCTTCATCGCTACCGTGCTCATGACATGTGCCAGCGTTGCGTTCGGAGTTCTTCATCTTTAACACTGAACGGCATCGGCGGCTTGACTGCGATGAATATGCAAAGCGAAACTAATCCGTATGCTTGACGTCAGCGCCCTGGCGGAGAACCCGGAACACGTCGATATCCGCAACGCCGTCCGGGCGATCTGCGATCAATTCGACGACGCCTATTGGCGCGAGCGGGACCGCACGGCCACGTTTCCCCACGAGTTCCGCAAGACCATCGCAGAGGGCGGATGGTTGGGCATCGCGATGCCCGAGAAGTATGGCGGCGCCGAGCTGGGCATTACCGAGGCGGCCATCATGATGCAAACCATCGGCAGCTCGGCCGGCACATTCGCGGCCTGTTCCACCGTCCACATGAACATCTTTGGCCCTCACGCCATCGTCGTTCATGGGACGGAGGATCAGCGGGCTCGCATGCTGCCGCCATTGATCCGGGGCGAAAACTGCGCTTGCTTCGGCGTTACCGAGCCGGATGCCGGACTGGACACCACCCAGCTGAAAACTCGCGCGGTTCGCGACGGCGACCAGTACATCGTTACTGGTCAAAAGATTTGGACCAGCACGGCGCAGCAGGCGGATCGGATCGTTCTACTGGCCCGCACCACGCCGAAAGAACAGTGCAAACGGCCCTCGGAAGGGCTGTCGCTGTTCTACACCACATTGGACCGCCGCTATGTGGAGATCCGCGAAATTCACAAGATGGGCCGTGCTGCCGTCGATTCCAATGATCTGTTCATGGATGGCATGCCGGTCCCGGTCGAGGATCGGATCGGCGAGGAGGGCATGGGGTTTCGCTATATCCTCGACAGTCTGAATCCTGAGCGCATCCTGATTGCCGCCGAAGCCGTCGGCATCGGGCGGCGTGCACTGGCCAAGGCAACCCGCTACGCCAACGAACGTGTAGTATTCAATCGGCCCATCGGAAAGAATCAGGCAATTCAGCATCCTCTTGCGGAAAGCTGGGCGGAACTCTATGCAGCCGAGCTCATGACGCTTCGCGCGGCGGCGTTATATGACGCGGGTAAGCCGTGCGGGGCGGAGGCGAACGCCGCGAAATATCTTGCCGCGGAAGCCGCCTTCAACGCATGCGATCGCGCGGTGAGGGTACACGGCGGCATGGGTTACGCATGCGAGTATGACGTGGAGCGCTATTTCCGCGAATCGATCATCACCCGTCTGGCGCCGGTGTCCAGGGAGTTGATCCTCTGCTACCTGGCTGAACGCGTGCTGGGCCTTCCCAAGTCGTATTAAAGACTGCGACTGCCCATGTTATGGTGGCTGAGATCATTGCGCCGCGAGGCCACGCGCCGCGAATTTTCTCGAGGAATTCGCAGAGTGGGGACTGGCGCTGGTCGCGCGGGAACACGGCGCGGCGATCTACAGGGTAGCTCCCTGAACCACTCGCAAGTTCACTGCTTCGCGAACTTCAGCACCACTCCGCGCAGCAGCGCAAGATAAACGTCGCCCGACGCGTGCAGAGCGATGCCGCCGTGCGCGCCGACGCCCTCCGGCAGTCGTCCGATGACCGTTCCATCCAGTTCCCGCAACACGCTGCCCGTCCAGATCTTCTGATCTTTGGTAATCGCCAGCGCGGAGTATCCTCCGGTACCGGCCCACTGCGACAGAAATTTCCCGTTCGCGTCGAAAACCTCCACGCGCAGATTGTCGCGATCGCTGACGTAGACCTTTCCTTGTGCATCCACCACCACGTTGTGGGGCAACCCGAACTCGCCGGGACCCGTGCCCCGCTTGCCGAACTCCAGCAGGTACTTGCCGTCCCGGGAAAACTTCGCCACGCGGGCGCTGCCGTACCCGTCGCTCACGTAGAGATCGCCATTTGGTGCGAAGCCAATGTCGGTGGGCAGGTTGAAGTGCTTGGCATCCGTGCCGGCCATTCCTTTCGTGCCGAGCTGCATCAGCACCTTCCCCTGCTGGTTCGTCTTATAGAGAACGTGCGCGCTCGCGTCCACCAGCCAGATATTCCCCTCCGGATCCACGCGCACGGTGTGAGCGCCGCAGGAGTCGCATCCCGCCGGGCCGTAGACAGCGGAGTAGCGCGACCTGTCCCCGCGATCCTTCTCCGGAATGGCCGCCACTTTTCCTTCGCTGAACGTCACACTGTCCCACAGACGGATGAGCTTGCCGCCGGGATCGAACTCCATCAGCGGATAGGCGCCGCGGTGCAGCACCAGGATGTTTCCATTGGGATGCGCCGCGACCGACGATACCTGGATGAAATTCCAATCGGCATCAAAGCCGGCCGCGCTTTTTGCTTGCAGCGGCCAAGGCGCAAGTTTGTACTTCAAGACCTGGGAAGTTAGGCCTGAATTCGGAGTGCTGTTCCCTCCGCCGGTTTGCTGGCAAACACCCGTAGCGGAAAAGCAAAACGTGAGCAGACATAGCCCAACGTTCATTCTTCTAGCCTGAGTCGAAATCGTCATTTTCCCCTCCATCACGTTAACTATAATGTTTTCGCGGGTGGAGGTGTGACCGGAGTTGTCAATGTGCCGCCTTCTGATATCGTTTATGGATCGACGTTCTTGTGGTCAACAACCATGCGAATCCTATTTTGCGGTGACACCTTCCCCGCAGCCAGACAATACCTGGAGCGAAGGCTCGGCCCACATGGCGACGAGGTTGTGACTTGCCCTGGCGACAGCATCCGCACGGCGCTGGGTGGCGTGGATGTGGTGATCCCGCTGATGTGCCCCATTGATGCGGCGATCATGGACGCAGGCCGCTTTCGCTTGATCCAGCAGTGGGGTGCGGGGCTCGAAGGCGTGGACCTGGCGGCTGCGCGGCAGCGCGGCATCGTGGTCGCGAACGTGCCAGCAACCGGGAACAACGCGGACTCGGTGGCCGAACACGCCATCCTGTTGATCATCGCTCTATTGCGGAATCTGCCCGCGGCCCAGGCGAATGTAAGCGCGGGGCGTTTGGGCGCTCCGCTGGGACGCATGCTCGCCTCGCTGACGGTTTGTCTCTACGGACTGGGCGCGATTGCCAAAGCGCTCGCGCGGCGTCTGCGTGCTTTCGATGTGCGGCTGGTGGGCATTACTCGCGACCCGCATGCGCCTAAAGTGGCCGAGTTCAGGCTGGATGCGTGTTATTCGACGCAGGAGCGGGACGCCTGCCTCGCCCAGACCGACGTGCTGGTTTTGTGCGCGCGCTTGTCGCCCGAGACACAGGGAATGATCGACGCGAAGGCGTTGCAAGCGCTCCGTCCAGGGGCTTGCCTGGTGAACGCAGCGCGCGGAGGACTGGTGGACTACGACGCCCTGTACTCGGCGCTGCAGAGCGGTCGTCTGGCCGGCGCCGGTTTGGACGTTTACTGGAAGGAGCCCATCGCGCCCAGCGATCCCCTACTGGCTCTCCCGAACGTGATCGCAACCCCCCACGTCGCGGGCGTCACGGACCGGTCCTATGATGAGATCGCCGATGCGGTCGCGGGCAATATTGAGCGGTCGCGGCGTGGAGAAGTCCCGCTGAATTGCGCGGTTTAGTTGGCGCGGACGGCGAGTCCGACTTTCCAGCGAACGCCAAATGCCCATCTTCGAGGGTCGACGGATTGTATGATGATGACGTGACTATTGATGACGTGCTCATGCAATATGAAAGCAGGTTGGGCGAGTTACATACAGGTATCGCGCAACTGCGATTGCCTAATGCGTTGACCGCGGCTATCTTCGTGGTTGCCATTGGAATGTTTCTCGTGTTCGGTCTGTACGCGATTCGGGCTCAGGTATCTTATTTGTGGCCGTGCCTTTCGTTTTCAACCGCTGCGTTCTCCGCGCGGCGTTTGCAACGGCATCGTCGATCCAGATCTCGGATGTGGCGGTTGAAGCGTTTCTATGATCGCGCGGTGAATCGCCTGAAAGGGCACTGGGCCTGTTCTGGAATGACGGGCGAAGAATTTCGCGATCCTGGCCACGCATACGCAACCGATCTGCACGTAATCGGGGAGGGATCTCTCTTTGAGTTGCTGTGCACTGCGCGAACCTCGATCGGACGGCGCGGACTGGCGAATTACTTGCTTGCGGCACCTGCCCTTGATGAGACGCTTTCGCGACAAGAGGCTGTCCGCGAACTGCGGGACGCAGTGAATCTCCGCGAAAGAATCGCAACGCTCGGTGAGTTCGAGTTTCTTGAGGCACATCAAGATACCTTCGAGGAATGGCTGAATTCGCCAACATTTTCGTTTCCCCGGCCTCTGCGCATGATTGTGGCGGCGACGTCTGCACTGCTTGTCGGCTTCGTTGCAGCAGGCCTGCTCGGGCTAAGTTCGTGGACCAGTGTTGCAATCTGGATATCTCCGCTGGTTGCATTTCACGCCGGCATCGGTCTTTTTTTCCGAAGCCGCGTAAATCGAATGTGCGAGTGGCTGCGCCCGCTCTCCTCCGAAACGCACGTATTGCGAGAAGGTCTCCATCTCCTCGAACGAGAGCATTTGCCGAATGCAACACCGCGTGGACTACGCTCCGCAAGCGACGGAGCCATACAATGTGTAACTATGTAGGTTACACTTGAAGATGTGGCGATCAAAGGATTCCGGCATAAAGGACTCGAACGGTTCTTCGCTACCGGCTCCAAGTCGGGAATCCAGGCTAAACACGCTGACCGTCTCCGACTGATCCTGGGCCGTCTGAACGCGTCAACGAGCGCCCGCGACATCAATCTGCCGGGTCTGGATTTGCACGAACTCCGTGGCCTTAGAAAAGGAACTTGGGCGGTCAAGGTGAGCGGCAACTGGCGCGTCACGTTCATGTGCCCCGGCAAGGATGTAGATCGCATAGATTACGAGGACTACCATTAAGGTGAACATGAAGATGCATAATCCACCGCACCCCGGTGAGGTGCTCAAGACACTGTGCCTGGAACCTCTGCACTTGACCGTTACAGAAGCCGCGCGATCGCTCCGCGTGAGTCGCAAGACGCTATCCGGCATCCTAAATGGGCGCGCCGGCATCAGCCCGGAGATGGCGGTCCGTCTCTCCATAGCCTTCGACACCAGCGCTGAAAGCTGGCTCAACCAGCAGCTTCAGTATGACCTCTGGCACGCGGAAAGAAACCGAAAGCGGCTCCACGTGACGAAATTGACCGCCGCCTGATTCGGCGCATGATCCATCGGCCGATTTCCCTGAGGGCTTGCCTGGTGAACGCAGCGCGCGGAGGATTGGTGGACTACGCCGCCCTGTACTCGGCGCTGCAGAGCGGCCACTTAGCCGGAGCCGGTTTGGACGTTTACTGGAAGGAGCCCATCGCGCCCAGCGATCCTCTACTGGCTCTCCCGAACGTAATCGCAACCCCCCACGTCGCGGGCGTCACGGACCGGTCCTATGATGAGATTGCCGATGCGGTCGCGGGCAATATTGAGCGGTCGCGGCGTGGAGAAGTCCCGCTGAATTGCGCGGTTTAGTTGGCGCGGACGGCCGATCCCCAGAAAGCGCCCGCTGCCGATTTTCATGTTATCGCCACGTATCAGTAAACACTGCGCGACTAGGTAGGAGTTTGGAGCACCTCAGGGCGGACTCACCCAGCAGGCTAGACCTGGTTTGACGGTTAATCGGCGCGTAACGTTCGTAGTGGGTCCCGTTTGGTTGCCAGCCATGCGGGACGAACACTAGCTGCTACTCCAATCCCTAACAACAGTGCACCGGCGCCTACATAAGTCATAGGGTCACTGCTGCTGATTCCATAGAGCAGATTCGCAAGAAAGCGCGACAGCGCTAGCGCGGCCAAAGCGCTCAGACCGAGGCCGAACACCAGCGGGATCAATGCTCCGCGCAGAATTACGGCCAAAACATCACTGGCTGTTGCGCCTAGTGCGACCCGAATCCCCAATTCGTGTGCCCGGAGAACAGATGTATTCGCGACGATCCCATAGACCCCGGCCGCAGTTAGAATCAAAGACAACGCGCTCAATACCGAGAAGATCCAAGCAGAGAATCGAGGGCGCCAGATAGAGTTCGCGATCACCTCATCCATCGTTTGGACTTGGACGACGGGCTGGTTCGGGTCAACCGCCCAAACTTGCTTTCGCAGGGTCGCGGCCAGCGCAGTCGGCTCACCCTCCGTCCGCACTACGATGGTGGACATAAACGTCGCAAACATGAACTGTTGATAAGGAATGTACACCTCAGGCCCGGCGGGCGACTCGTAACTCATTTGGGAGGAGTCCTTGACCACACCGACGATCATCGGACCTGGCGCGCTCGATTCGGTCGTGAGCTTTTCGCCTAGCGGGTTTCTATTCGGGAAGAGCTGGCGGGCAAGGTATTCGTTGATGATAGCCACGTCGGGAGCGCCGGCTTGGTCGCTGTCGGCAAAGTCGCGACCGGCGATCAGCGAAATGCCCATCGCGGCAAAGTACTGCGGGCTAATCGTGCGCGCGGATGTAGGTCCAGACTTGCCGTCAGGTCCGGGAAGATTGAAGCTAAGCGAACTGTTGATACCGGAAAGCGGCAGGTTATTCACAACGGCCGCGGCCTTGATGCCCGGAACTGTCTTCACTCGCTCCAGGATCTCGCGATAGTACGCCATTTGCCGCGGGCGGGTATCGTACTTGCCGGAGGGACGAGGCTGTGTCAAGGTCCCAACCGGCACGCGCAACGTGAGCACATGGTCGGGGCGAAATCCGTGGTCTTCCTGCTGCAATCGAACCAAGCTGCGGATCATAAGGCCCGATCCGACCAACAGTAGAAACGCGAAGCCAGCTTCCAACGCAATGAGGGTAGAGAACAGTCGTGAAGAGCCGCGTGGCGCAGCGACTGCCTGACCGCCGCGCAAAGCAGCCTGGAGGTCGGTTCGGGTCGCGAGTAGAATCGGCGCCAGACTGCAGAGAACAGCGGCGACTAGGCACAAGACGATGCTGAATCCCAGCACTCGCTCGTCGAGCGCCACCCGCTTTAGATGCGGGAGCACGATCGGTAACCCGGCCAACTGCTTCGTCAGCACCTCCAACACTGATCGTGCCACCAAGATCCCTGCGAGACTCCCTAGCAGGGCCAACACCAGACTCTCGCATAGCAATTGCCGAACAATGCGCCATAGCCCTGCGCCGAGCGATGCGCGAATGGTGATCTCCTTCTGCCGTTGTATGGCGCGGCTCAACAGCAGACTGCCCACATTCGCGCAGACGATCAGCATGATCAAGCCCACGGCCACCGACACGAACACCAGAGTCGACTTGTATTTTTGCTCCGGCGTGTCGCGCCACGGCTTCACGTCAATCTTCAAGCCGGCATATTCTTTAGGTTCTTCCTGTGCCATCTGGTGCGCCACACTTTCCAGCGCGCTTTGGGCTTGGGTGGCCGACACTCCTGAACGGAGGCGGGCCGCCACCTGAAGCCATGGAGACGTGGGAGTCAAGCGCAGAGGCGTCCACATTTCTGCTTCGGAATAATGGAATTCGAAGTCAGGCGGCATGACACCCGCAATCACGTAAGCGTCGCCGGAAATGGTGATGGCCCGACCGATTACACTCGGATCACCGTGGTAGCGGCGCCGCCACAACCGATCACTGAGCACGGCGGCATTGGGCGCGCCTACTTCGTCATCGGACGTGCTGAGTGTCCGGCCCAAGCGCGCAGCAACTCCGAGCACGGGCAAAAGCTGAAGCGAACGCACTGCAATCACCTGTTCAGGTTCGCCATCGCCGGCCAGCGTGACTGTGTCCCGGATATACGGCGCTATCTTCTCGAAAACATCACTGCGGTCGGCCCAGCGCTGGTAGTGCTTGGCCGGGACGCCAAATAGTTTGCGACTGGTGCTGCTCTCTTCGACGCGCACCAGACTGTGGGCAGAAGGGTACGGAGAGGCCTTCAAGAGCACGGCATCTACGATGCTGAATACGGCCGTATTTGCCCCGATGCCGAGCGCAAGAAGTGCCACCACGACCGAAGTAAACGCAGGACTCTTTCCCATCATTCGCGCGGTGTACCGCAGGTCTTGGTGGAGGTGTTCAATCCAGCGCGCACCTCGTGCGTCCCGGCAGTCATCCTTGACTTGTTCCAGTCCACCGAACTCGATCCGCACGCGGCGGCGTGCCTCTTCTTCACTAAACCCGGAACGCCTAAGATCAGCTACGCGCTCGTCGGTGTGAAAGCGCAATTCCAGGTCGAGGTGGTCTTCTTGATCTTCGCGCCGCAGCAGACGCTGCCACCAGTTCATCACGCGCCCCCTTTGGCCGTCTCAAGGATCAGGCCAACGGCTTCGGACAGCCTTTTCCAACTGGCCGATCCGGTTTGTAGGTGCATCCGCCCGCTGCGGGTCAAGCGGTAAAACTTGGCCTCGCGGCCAGTTTCGGTTTGTCCCCATTCTGCCGCCAACAGGTTGCGAATTTCGAGGCGGTGCAAGGCAGGGTACAATGAGCCACCAGGAACCTGGACCACATCTCTTGAAATCTGTTGCAGGCGTTGCGCGATAGCGTAGCCATGCACCGGGCCAAGGGCGACAGTCTTCAAGATCAGCAGGTCGAGCGTGCCTTGCGGCAGATCCGATTTTTCAGAACCCATTCGAGCATACCTTTCGCTTCTGCTGATCTTATCTTGCTACCAGTAGAAGCGCAAGCTATGCTGTGACGACGTGACGACGAGCGCCGGATCATCGCGGGAACCGCATGGCTCCGGACTAACGGCCTATATTTAGACAGTAGTGTCCGGCTATAAGTCGAGCAGGCTCAACTGGTTAGAAAATAGGTCTGATTTTTCCTGGGAGTAAGTGTCGTCAAAGGCCCGTAGAATGGGCGTTTGCTCGAACAAGGTGACGCTGAGAACCTGTAGGATTTGGTAGAGGG
>CAMAUG010000039.1 GCA_945861255.1 Candidatus Sulfopaludibacter sp. SbA3 | reverse complement strand
CGATCTTGTGGACGCGTTCGAATTTCCAGCGGCTCAGGGTCACGTTGCCGTAGGCCGCCGCGCGGTGCCGCCGCGTCTCTCCGACGGTGTAATGAAAGCCAAACTGATCGGCCAGGTAGCAGGCCTGATGTTCCTCGGCGGAGCGGTCTTCGTGGTTGACCACTTCCTGCAATGCGACAACGTCCGGGTTCACTTCCCGCAACACCCGCAAAATACGGGCGATATCCACACGTCCATCCATGCCGCGCGCTTTGTGAATATTGTAGGTGGCGATGCGAAAGGAATGCATGGAGGTTCCGTTACATCTGGTCCTCGACCAGCGCCGCGCATTGCTCTTTGATCTTCTGCCAGAGTCCGCGCCGCTTCCACCCGCGCAGGTGAATTTGCTTTGAGCGCACCAGATCCGCCAGAAACGCCGCGCTGAGATCGTCCACCAGCCCGGGATCATGCACGCAAACATTGGTTTCTTCGTTCAGGGCGAATGACCGGTTATCGAAGTTCGCCGTCCCCACCGTGGCCCAGAGGCCATCCACAATCATGATTTTCTGGTGCAGCATGGTGGGCTGAAACTCGTAAATTTCGACGCCCGCCCGCAGCAGATCGCCATAACGCCGCACGCTGTTTTGCCGCGCCCACCAGGTATCGTTATGCTTGCCCGCCACCAGCACCTTCACGATCACCCCCCGGCGGCAAGCCTCCGCCAGCATTTCAATCACGCGTGAATCCGGAATGAAATACGAATTCGCGATATTCAGAGAGCGTTTGGCGCTCTGTAAAGCCACCAGATACATGGTCCCGACGGCGCCCGCGCCCGTTATGGGAGAACTCAGGATGGTCTGGACAGCAACGCTCCCTGCATCCGGGGTACTGGGAAAATACCGTGGCCCTGCCACGATCTCGCCCGTCGAGGCCATCCAATTTTGCACGAACCCGGTCTGCTGGGCCACCGCGGCCGGGCCTTCGATGCCGATCTGTATGTCGCGCCATTCCTTGGGGTTCCCCGCCGAACCCAGCCACTGGTCTCCAAATCCCGCTCCCCCCGTGAACGCAATGCGGCCATCGACGATGACCGACTTCCGGTGATTCCGCTCATGTGCCGGATGCAGCGTGTACCAGTGGATGGGGCGGAACCAGGCGAGTTGGCACCCGCCCGCCTCCAAAATCCGAAAAATCTCCGGACCCAGCGTGGAGGAACCAACTGCGTCCAGCAACAGCTTTACCGATACGCCTTGGCGCGCTTTCTGCGCGAACGCCTCGGCGAAGCGGCGGCCCACTTCGCCATCCCAGAAAATATACTGCTCCATGGTGATGGAGAGCGTGGCGGATTCGATGGCCTCGAGCATCGCCGGATAGAATTCGTCGCCGTTGTTGTAGATGGCCACTCGATTTCCAGGAATCAACGGCATTCCTGTGACTCCGGCCATGGTGGCGTGGAAGCTGACCGATTCGATATCCGCGATGGATTCCAGCGGGTAAATGGCGGGATGCCACTTCGCTGATAGGTGAAACACAACGTAGGAAACCGTGGCGGCGATGAGAGCGCCGGCGTAGCGTTCGAGCCAATACAACCAGACAGCCACACTTGACCACAGCCACCACGAACGCAGAAAACCACGCATCCGATCCGTGATGCCGATTCGTCCGAATGGTTTCGGTTTGGGCCTGCGGGGGGCAAGCCGATAGAGCTGCTCTTTGGGGACTCGCCGCTTCAACCAGCGCCGGGCTTCCGAGGGTGTGCGCGAACCAGATCGGCCGCGGCCGCCATATTGTCCGGGAACGGGCACAAGTTCACTTTAGCCGCATTCGGGACTGCCGGTCACATTGAGCGAGCCTCCGCGGGAGAGCCGAGGCCTCACACGCTCAAAACCGGGCAGGGCGCCAGACGGATAATTCCATGCGAGTGCGTACGCAGACGGCCCAGCTTGGCGTGAGCGGCGCCGCGGCCAATGATCAACAAATCCGCGCCATGGCGTTCGGCTTCCTCGGCCACGGCATCCGCCACCGATCCCACAGCGACGCACAACGGCGCGTCGATGCCCGCCACCCTCTGCTGTTCCTCGATCCTGCTCTTTGTGTTGATGCGAAGCTGCTCTTCAAACTCGATATCCATTTGCCGCTCGGGCCATGCTTCAATGCCCGGCACCACACTGACCAGCCGCAACGTCGCGCCTACCTGCTTGCTGAAACTTGCCGCCTCTTGCATAAGCGCGACCCCTTCCGCCGTGCCGTCCACCGCGCACAGGATCTTTTCGAGGTTCAGGCGTTCCAGATCAGGGGCGGTCCCCGTGTGCGCCGTGGTCCATACCGGACACGCGACGTCATGCAGTACCTTGGCCGTGGTGGAGCCCAGCAACAATTGGCGGAAGGGGCCGCGCCCGTGGCTCGGCATCATCACCAGATCTACAGCGTGCGACTTCACGTAATCCGCGATCACTTGAGCTGGGTCGCCAAGCTCCGTTACCCGATTCACCGTCAAGCCGGCGAATTCCTTGGTGAACGCACCGTCCAAATGCGTCTGAACGGCTTGTAAGAGCGCCTGCGGATCCACCGTGCCGGGATCGCCCATGGCGCCGGAGTAGTGGAGATGCACCGCGCTGATCACAGTGAGTTTGGATTGAAACCTTCGGGCCATCGCATCCACGAAGGGAACGGCGCCCTCGCAGCGTTCCGAAAAATCCACGGGAAACAGGATGTGCTGAAAACCGGTCATGAATTCCTCCCGCCGCAATAACAAGCAATCGGGTGGCCATCAGAGAAGGTGCTGGGGCGATCTAAAACGCCGGCAGCGCGTAGTTTTTCTGCACGACTTGCGTCAAAACACGCACCACGCACATAGGCAAGGATTCCATGCCGCGTTCTATCACGGAAAATGTAGTTCGCAGTTGGCAATCAAAGTGCGGTATTGTTTTCAATATGCGGTTTGCGATTCGTGCGATCCCCGTTCTGTTGTTGCTTCTTCTGATCCTGAGCTTCCCGGCGCTAGCGCACAACGTCGCCGCCAAGGATGCCGAATTCCTGAAACAGAATCAGGGTGCGCAAATCGTGCCCTTTATCTATCTGGGCGCCAAGCACATGGTCACCGGCTATGACCACCTGTTGTTCCTGTTCGGCGTGATTTTTTTCCTCTACAGGCTCAAGGACGTAGCGATTTATGTGACCTGCTTTGCCGTGGGACATAGCATTACTCTATTGACGGGAGTGCTGTCGGGAATGCATCTGAATCCGTACATCGTCGACGCGATCATCGGTCTGTCGGTGGCTTACAAGGCCTTCGACAACCTGGATGGCTTTCGCACGTTGTTCGGATTTCAACCGAATGTGAAACTCGCGGTGCTTGCATTCGGGCTGTTCCACGGCTTTGGATTGGCGACGAAGCTCCAGCAATTGAATCTGTCGGCCAACGGGCTGGTGGGCAACATGCTGTCGTTCAACCTGGGTGTGGAGATCGGCCAATTGGTCGCGCTCTCCGTGATTCTGGTGGCGATGCGGTGGTGGCGCGGCACCAATGATTTCGTCAAGCATGCCGTGCTGGCCAACGTTGTGGTGATGTCGGCGGGCTTCGTGTTGATGGGCTACCAACTGGGCGGCTACTTCACGGGGAAGGCTGCATGAATCCGGCCGGCGCCTCCATTGCGCTGCCTTCGCGCAGGGGCCTGTTGATCCGGACAGTGGTCTCGCTGGCGGCCGCGGCGGTGATAGTCTTCGGCTTCGTGCTTCCCGCCGAGTATCAGATCGACGTCACGGGTTTCGGCAAACTCACGGGCCTCAGCCGGATGGGCAAGGGCGCGCCGAATACCACGGCGGCACACACCTACACCACTGCGTTCCGCACCGACAGGGTTGAATTAAGCCTGCGGTCGGGCGAAGAGTACGAATACGAGCTCAAGATGAAGGAAGGCGAAGCACTGGTGTATTCGTGGACCTCGGACGAGCCTTATGAATTCGATTTTCACGGCCACGGTGAGGGAAAGACGGACGATGCGGTCAGCTATACCTCCGGCAGTGCCGCCGTGTCGCACGGTTCCATCATCGCTCCAACCACGGGTATTTATAGCTGGTTCTGGAAGAACCACTCGGACAAGTTCAATCCGATTCACTTGAAAATGGCAGGCCAGTACGAACTGATCGAGGATTTCGGCGAGCCGCCGCCGGAAGAAGCGCCGACCCCACCTAAGCGTTAGAAGCACGAGCGCGCCCGCTCTGGTCGCGCCAGGGCAGCACATTATTATTGTTATGCGATAAAAACATATCGAAAAACAATAATTATTTCAAAGGAAGATCAAGTTTTGGGTGGCGGGCGGCGGCGCTGGAGCAATGAGCCCAGCAGGGCCGCGAAGCCCAAGCCGCCGGCAACCAGCCAGGCAGAGCTGCCGCTTCCCGGACCGCCTCCGGAAACCGGCCGCTGCCGGTAGTCGATGCGGATTTCGGTCTGAAGATTGTCTCGGTGCTGCCCCAGAATCTCGATTCTTCCCAGCGGAACCAGGGCGTTCATAAGGTACACGCTGGCCGCGTTTTGGTGACGATTACGGAATATAAGCTGGTGGCCACCGGCGCCCGTCACTGCCGCCGCCGGAGCGCGCAGTTTCAACTGGATGGTGCCCACGCCCGCGCGCATGTCCTCAAGGGACGGGAACCGGCTCTCGATCAGCGCCAACTCAGAAGGCCGGCCGTCAACGGCAAGTGCAACATCTCCCATAACACGTCTTGCGTAATCGTCCTGCTCCCGCGCGGATAACTGCCCGTCGTGATTGGTGTCGATCGGCGCGGCAACCCGCTCGAATACTTCGACGCCGGGCGTCAGGTTGACCTCCAGCGTGACGTGATCGGGGGTGACGGAAATGAGCGTCGCCTGCAGGTACTCATCCAACCGATGCGCTGCCAGCGGAAGACACAACGGCACCGTCAATAGAAAGGCAACGGATCCCCGGAGCATCGCGAATCCTACCGTTTCACCCACTTCTTGCCATAGTCGTTGGTCGGATCGCGGTACATCGTGTGGATGTGCATCGTCGGATCGCCGCCCAGTGTTTGCGGCGAGTATTCGATCACCAACGTGGGCCCTTGGATGCGGAAATAAGCTGCCTTCCCGTTCTCGGTGGCACCGCTCCAAGCAAACCAGGTGTCGGCGATATTCGCTTTGATTTCGGCCATACGCGCGGCGGCCGCGCTCTCATTGACAATGCCGGTCCACTCGCTGGCCAGATCCAACAGCATCGCTTGTTGCTTGGCATTCAACGCTGACCCCTTGATCCCCTCCGGCTGAATGGTTTTTCCATCGGCGCCCGGGCCAAGCACGAGATCGCGTATTTGATAACCCATCACGGCCTGCTTCTGTTGATCGGCGTCCAGGGCGTGCAGCAGCGCGAAGGCTTTGTCGTTCTCGGCGCCCAGGGGCCGGACCGTCTTACCGTTCACTGTATAGAGGGCGGGTTGCGCAGCCGTGTGACTGGGCGTGAGGATGCCGCGCTCACCGGCAATGGTCACGTTCAGCGCCGGGTGATGCCCCCCGAATTGCAGCATCCACGGATCGCTAGTGGAAGGCGTGCCCAGCAAGCTGACGTAATATTCGTCATGGCCGAACATCCGCGGGGTGCGCATGGGTGCGCTGTTGTTCAGGGTTTCGTCGCCCTCCATAATGGCCAGCACCTTCTCATAGCCCTGCCTGCTGAGGGCGGCCGAGAGCATCGTCATCGCGGCGGTGCGTTGCGGTGCGCTCAGGTCGCCAAGGCGCAGGCCTTCCCGCTTCACCATCGTGGTCGGCAGGTTGGACCAGCGAGCCCTCTGCGTGTCGTCGGTGAACTGGAAGAGCACCTTCGCCCGCTCGGCGCCGCCAAGCGTTCCCAGGAAATCTTTCGCCTTGGTGACTAGTTGCGAGGTCGCGGCGGCCGGCCCCGGGGCCTGTGCAGACAGCAATCCGGCCAGCAGCACGGCTAGCGCTAGGAATTGTTTCATCGACTCACCTTTCTCGGTTCGCCTTCAATGACGAGCATTTGCATTACTAGCTTAATTCAAAACTGGCGGTCGTGAATGCAGATGCACCTGCTCTGTATCCTACTCAAACTCCCGGCCGGCATACAGCTCATTCACCAGCGCGCGGTGATTCTCAATCGCACGGCTCTTACGCAGCTTCATGGTCGGGGTGAGCTCGCCGTGCTCGATGGAGAAATCGCGGTCCAGGATCTTGAACTTGCGGATTTGCTCGAACGTGGGGAGCTGGCGGTTCACGTCTTTCACCGCGCGTTCCACGGCGCCCGCGGCCTCGACGGGGTCGCCGTTCACCGTGATCAGCGCGGTCACGTAGGGCAGCTTATCGCCGATCAGCAGCACCTGGCTGATGAGCGGCTCGCGCTTGAATAAGCCCTCTATGCGGGCCGGATAAATCTTCTTGCCGTTGGAGGAAACGATTAACTCTTTCTTGCGGCCCGTGATGTAGTAAAAGCCTTCGGAGTCGCACTCCGCGATGTCGCCCGTGGCCAGCCATCCGTCGCGCAGTACGGCGGCCGTTGCCGCCGGGTCCTTGAAGTAGCCCTCGAACAGCGTGGGGCCGGCAACCATCAGCTCGCCATCTTCTTCGATGCGGACTTGCACGCCGGGCAAGAGCTTGCCGATGCTGCCGGGCTTGGGCGCATCGATAGGATTGACGGAAACCACGCCGCCTTCGGTAAGCCCGTAGCCCTCCACCAGGGGCATTCCAATGGCCTCAAAAAATTCCGCGAGATCCTTGCTTAGGGGCGCGGAGCCGGAAATGGGCACGCGCATCCGCCCACCCAAACGCTCGCGGATTTTCGAAAACATCAGGCCATCCAGAAATTTGAGCACGGCGGCCATCCACGCGGAAACGGGCTGGCGCGCGCGGCGCAGCCCGGCGGCTTTCGAGCCAAGCCCCAGGCCGAAGTGAAACAACTTTTGAATGGGCGCCGGCCGCTTGCGAATTTCCGCGACGATGCTGGAATACATGCGCTCCCACAGACGCGGTGGCGATAGAAAGAGCGTCGGCCGCACACTTCGCAACTCGTGCGGCAGCTTTGAAAGGCCTTCGGAAAACCACACGCAGCATCCCGAATAGACGGGGAGCAATTCGCCCACCATGCGCTGCGCCATGTGCGCGGAGGGCAGGAACACCAGCGTGCAGTCGGCGGAGGAAAGCGGCACCACTTCTGGCGTCATTTCCAGATTGATAACCAGGGCGCTGTGGCTGACCAGGCCCATTTTCGGTTCTCCGGTCGCGCCGGATGTCATATAGAGAATCGCGGTGGCGGAGGCGTCGTATCGCGCGCATAAATGGTCGAAGGCGGACGGATCTTCCGCCAGGCGGCGCCGGCCGGTTTCCGTCAGTTGTGCAAGCGTCTGGGCGCCCTCGGCTTCGCCCGTGAGCAAGATCCATTGGATGCCGCGCGCGACATCGCCCAAAGCGTTTTGCAGGCCGCGCAAGGCTTTCGCGTGTTCCACCATAGCCACGCGCGCGCCGGTGGTTTTCATCGCATGCGCCTGATCGGCAAAGGGTAGGCTGGTGTACATCGCAGCGGCAATCGCTCCCACGGACATTACTCCGAGATCCGCGATGTAGAACTCCGCGCGTGTTTCCGATTGCAGGGCGACAATGGAGCCCTTTTCCACGCCCAGAGTACTAAGGCCCACCGAAACGCAGCGCACGGTATCGCGGAATTCGCGCCAAGTCCAAGTAAAATATTTTCCGCCACCCAGAGGTTGGCACAGCGCCGGCTTGTCCGCGTAGGCCGCGGCCGTATCGTCCAACATGGCGTAGACGGTTCGATCGCTCATTATGTTGATTGTAACCCCAGCCGGCAAAATTCACGTCCAGCATGAGTAGAATCGAAAACGGACTCAGGGGCGTCCACGCCCTGGAGTCAAACGAGGAGGAAAACACTTTGAAACGGATCATCATCGGAGTTGTACTCGGCGCGCTGTCGCTAGGCGCGGTGGCCTTCGCGCAGGACGACAAGAAGGGAAGAGTCGGCCAGCGCCAGGAAAATCAGCAACAGCGTATCGATAAGGGCGTGCAGGACGGCTCATTGAACTCGCGAGAAGCCGCGAGGCTGGAGGCTGGCGAAGCCGCGCTGGACCGCAAGATCGCGCGCGATAAGCAGGACGGTGGCGGCTTCACGAACCGGGAAAAGAGGCAGGCTGAACGGCGCCAGGACAATATGAGCAAGCGGATCCATAGGCAGCGCCACGACAAGCAGACCCAGAAGTAGCTCGTGGAGATTCAACAATAATGAAACGGGCGCGCCGCATGCGAACGACGCGCCCCGATGTTCCACAATGTGCCGACGACGCGGGTTCACTCGCGTCGAAAATGTCCTACCCCATATTCGGGATCTTGATGATCTTCTTCTGAATGGCGTACTGCACCAGTTGCGCCTTGTTGTGGATATCCAGCTTACGCATCAGGTTGAACTTGTGCGCTTCCACGGTCTTCACGCTCAGGTTCAGGTCGCCGGCGATCTCCTTCACGGAGCTGCCTTCGGCTAGAATCTTCAGCACTTCGCGCTCGCGCGCGGTAAGCGTGGCGAAGCGCGGCAGGCGATTGGCGGACTTGATGCGGCTCCGGAAGTCGTCCACCAGTTGCGAGAGCATGCGCGGGCTCAGGTAGCTGCCGCCGCGGCAGATGTCGCGAACCGCCGCCACCAGTTGGTTGCTGGGGCTGTCCTTCAGAACGTATCCGCTGGCGCCCACCTCCATGCCTTCCACCAGGTAATCCTCATCGTCGTACATGGTGAGGAAAAGAACTTTGGTTTCCGGACGGTTCTTCTTGATCTGGCGCGTCGACTCGAAAGCACTCAAGCCAATCATGCCGATATCCATCAGCACTACATCCGGCCGGACTTCGTTCGCTTTTTCAACCGCATCGCCGCCGTTGGAGGCTTCGCCGACCACTTCCATATCGGGTTCGGCGGAAATTAAGGTGCGGATCCCCTGACGGAACAGTGTGTGATCATCCGCCAACATGATTCGAATCTTGGCCATAAAGTTTTGCCTTATTCTCCGTTTTCGTTTGCGTACGTGTTCGGCTTATGCGGTCAGCAAGTACGCCTTACTACTTAGCTATCGGCAGTTCTATGGAAATCTTTGTACCTTTTCTAGGCCCTTCCATACGGCTTTCCACCCGGAACTGGCCGCCGAGCAGGGCCACGCGCTCCCGCATGCCGGACATGCCGAAGGATTCGCGTTTTTCGAACGCCGCGTCCACATCGAATCCCACGCCGTTATCTTGAACAAAAAGCTTGAGTTGTCGACCCGTGGAGGTCAGCAACACATTCACCTTGGTGGCATGCGCGTGCTTGCCGATGTTGTTGAAGCACTCCTGCACCAGGCGGTAGGCGATCACCTCGGTCTGCTGAGGGAGCCTCCCCATTTTGGAGATATGCAGCTTTACCTCGCAGGAAAGTGTCAGCCTTTGGAAGCGGTTCACCAACTGGCGGAGAGCCGCGCCCAGGCCCAGTTGTTCGAGTACAGCGGGGCTCAGCGCCGCGATGAGCCGCCGCATTTCCAGAATGGTGCGTTCGGTTAAGTCGCGCGCCTCGCTCAGCTTGCCGCGCCATTCGTGCTCGCTTTCCGGCAGTGCCTGTTCGATCAGCTCCATTTGCAGGCGGATACACAGCAAGCTCTGTCCGGCTTCGTCGTGCAGTTCCCGGCTGATGCGGCGGCGCTCCATTTCCTCCACGTGCAACATGTGCTCGGCCAGGCGCCGGACTTGCTCTTCCCGCTGCGCCAGGTCTTCCATCAGGCGGGCCTTCTGGGCGGCCATCAAACAGCGCTCAGCCGCGGCGGCCAGTAGTTCCTGCTCACGCGGGAGCCATTCGTAGGCTTTCACGAAGCCGAACTGCATCACCCCGGCGGTACGCCCGCCGACCGCCAAAGGGATGGACCAGCAAGAGACAAATTGTTTCTGCCACGTTTCATCCAGCAGGGCGCCCGGTGTGGCGCCGGTGCCATTCATGTAGCGCGGTTTTGAGAGTCTGGCCGCCAGCCCGCGGCGGTTCGGAATGCCGACTTCATTCTTTTCGCCCGCTTGCTTTTCGCCCGCTTGCCCGGTGACGGCGCGCTGTGCGGATTCCCGCGAGGGCGTTCCAGCGCGGGCCGCCATGGCTCCCTGCCTTGGAGACTTTCTTCTAACCGCTCCGGCGGCTTCTCTTGCGGGCCCTGGCGCGCCGGCCTTCAACAACCAGGCCGAACCATCCTCACTCAACATGTACAGGCGTCCCGCATCGGCGTGGCATACGGTCACCAGCGATTCCAGGAAACGCCGCAGCAGTTCCTCGAGGTTCCGCGATTCCAACTCAATGCGGAACAATTCATAGAAGGCCTTGGTTTCCGCTTCGCGCACCTGATAGTAAGCGTTGTTGAGAGTCAGCGTCACGCAAAAGTGCAGCTGTTCCCGCACCCACCGAAAGTTCGCCTGTTCCTCGGCGCTGAGCGAATGGAGCAGCGGCGCGAGCAGGCCGTCATACTCCTGCAGGGCTTCCAGAATCGCGCTGGGCGGCAAGTTGAGCTTGGCCAGGCGGCGTCCGTTATATTCGACTTGTTCAATGAAATGGAGCGGTGCGTCGCCCCGCGTCAGAAACCGGGCGGCGGCTCCGGGAGTGATGGCGGCCAGTGCCGTCCGCTGCTTGGAATCGAGGTTCAGCGCCCGCAGCCTGCTCAAGAACTGGCGGTCGATGGTGTCGGCGTGGGGCTGCAACAGGTCCGCAAGCTTCTGCAGATGCACGCGGAGCTGGTCGCTGAGGACATCCGCGGCATCGGCAAGTTCGGGAGCAAGTTGGACAGGGGGCACTCTTCATCATCGACACACTCAGGTAAGCTCTTTAGTACTCATCCGAGGGGGTTCACCTCGAACGCCGTATGCGAACGGGCAGTGCAGTGTGTTCCTGGGCGGAACTGCGTTGATTCTCGTGACCGTCGCGGACGCTTGATAGAATTATCAGTCGTGAAGCTGCTACGCGAGTTCGTTGTTTACCTCGCCTACTGCCTATTGGCGGTCGCAATTGCAGGTGCGTTCGCGGCATCCTGGCATGATTTCGTTTCGGCTTTCCATGCCGTCAAGCACGATGGACGCAAGTAAGCTCGGTCATGGCGTCTGCGAACACGCGAAGCAACCCGTGGCGGAGAGGTTATAATTGAAGGCCATGGCCCACCCGCTCAGGCGCCGGGACGTGCTGGCCGCGCTGGCGGCGAGCTTCGCCCAGAACTGCGCTACGGCCCAAGTTAAGAAGCCCCAAACCGTGGAACCCTTGGCACTTGAAAAATGGTTGAGCGCTTCGACCGCCGAAAGGAAGCAAGCGGTAGCGGCGAGTCTCGACCTGATCCGCCGCGTGGACGGCTCCATTCACGCATGGGTGCAGGTTTCGCCGCAACCTCAGATCGCCGATGGTCCGCTGGCGGGCATTCCGTTTGCCGCCAAGGATGTGATGGAGACGCGCGATCTGGTGACCGAGTACGGCTCCCCTATTTACAAAGGGCGGCGCGGCGAGTCCGACGCCGCCTTCATTCAGCAATTGCGTGGCCGGGGCGCGATCCTGATGGGCAAAACCCACACGGCGCAATTCGCGCACCGCACGCCCGCGCCGACGCGCAATCCACGCGATTTGGAACACACGCCCGGCGGGAGTTCCAGCGGTTCCGCCGCGGCGGTGGCGGCGGGGATGGTGCCCTTCGCGCTGGGCACCCAAACCGCGGGGTCCATCTTGAGGCCGGCCTCCTATTGCGGCGTCACGGGTTTCAAGCCGACGTTCGGCACGCTGCCGATGGAAGGCGTTCTGCCGTTCTCACGCAGCCTGGACACCTTGGGTCTGTTCACCGCGACCCCGTTGGGGATACTGCGGCTGTGGGAAGCACTTGGCAAGCCCGTTGGGCGCGCGGAGGATTTCCCGTTGGGGGCGCCGGAGCCGCCGCTTGCAGCGGAACCGGAGATGGTAGCCGCGCTCTCAGAAACCGTCGCGTTACTGCGCGGCCGCGGGATGGATGTCCGGCCGGTGGCGTTGCAGCCGATGCTCGACAAACTCGCGGAAGAGACCCGCGTGATCATGTACTACGAAGGAGCACGCTTTCACGAGGCGCGTTACAAACAATACGGTGATCGCCTGGAAGCCGTGGCCGAATTGGTTCGCGAAGGCCTGCAAATCCCCGAAGCGCGCTATCGCGACGCGTTGGCCGTGGTGGCGGACAGCCGGACGCAGATGGCCAGGCAATTTCACGACGCGCCCATCATGCTGGTACCCGCCGCCACCGGGCCTGCACCCAAAGGACTCGGCTTCACCGGAGACTCGCGCATGAACGCGCCCTGGACCGCGCTGGGGACACCCGCGATTTCCATCCCGATGCCAGTCCACGGCGGGCTGCCATTGGGGCTACAACTGGCGGGCGCGCCGGGCGAAGACGCGCGCGTGTTGCAGACGGCTGTGCGGGTCGCCGCGATGCTGGGCACGGGCTGACGATGTACGATACACGTCGTGGGCCGAATGCAGCTCTATCTCCATAACGACCCGTGGACGGTGCCCAGTAGGAGGGTGAAAATGCACCGCACAGCGATCTCGAAACTTGTGCGCCAGGCCGCTCGGGAACTCTGCCTGGGGAAACTCGATGAACGGAGGAAGGCGATGCGGGCCTTCGCCGGCCTTCGGAAAGATCGTGCCGATATCTAAGGATAACGCCGAATATGTGCGCCGCCTGCGGCGCGGGACACGGCTTTATGCTTGACGCGGGTGCATCAACGCCTGAATTCTATCCGCGAGCTGGATTCGAAGGTCTGCCGCTTCGTTCCAAAGGATGTGTGGATATTGCCTGGTATCAAAGTGGGCTTGGCCTATCTCATCTCTCCGGCATGTCAAGATTACGAGTCGGCCAAGCGCGAGGGTAAAGCCTGCCTCGAAGTAGACTTCTGCCTTATGCATCGTGAAGTCGGCGACCACGATTTGGCTACGCCGGATCTCAGCCGATATGCGGTCGCAGACTTTCTCATCGTGATAGATCTTGTCCACAAAAGGCGGATCTTCCGAACGCCCTTTCCAAATGGATGTCGCGGTTTCTAAACTACAGCCGGCAAATCAACAACTCGCGCTCGTAGATCATCTCCTTAGGCAGATGATCGTGCAGGTCCAGGAACAGCTCTTCGTGGCCGATCACTTCCTGCTTCCAGGCGGCCTTGTCGAACATTTGCATTTCGTCGAACCGGCTCTTGGGGAAGTCCAGGCCCTTCCAGTGAATATCTTCGTAGCGCGGCATCCACCCGATCGGCGTTTCGCGGCCCAGCGCGCGCCCCCGGACGCGGTCGACGATCCACTTCAGCACGCGCATGTTTTCACTGAATCCGGGCCACATGAAGTTACCGTCGGCATCCTTGCGGAACCAATTCACATGAAAAATGCGCGGGGTCTCGCTGAGGCCCTTCTGCATTTTGATCCAGTGCCGGAAATAATCGCCCATGTGATAGCCGCAGAACGGCAGCATTGCCATGGGGTCGCGACGCACCTTGCCGATGGCCCCGGCGGCGGCGGCAGTCATCTCCGAGCCCATCGTCGCGCCGGTGTAGACGCCGGAGCTCCAGCTAAACGCCTGGTACACCAGCGGCATGGTCGTGGCGCGGCGGCCTCCAAAGATGAACGCGCTGATCGGCACGCCTTCGGGCTTCTCCCAATCGGGATCGATGGTGGGGCACTGTGAAGCGGGCGCGGTGAAGCGCGCATTGGGATGCGCGGCGTTCGCGCCGGTTTCCTGGGCGATGGCGGGCGTCCAACGATGGCCCTGCCAGTCCATGCACTCGGCCGGCGGATCGTCCGTCATGCCCTCCCACCACACCCCGCCTTCGGGTGTCAGCGCCACGTTGGTGAAGATGGTGTTCTTCGCTAAAGCGGCCATCGCGTTTGGGTTGGTCTTCACCGAAGTCCCAGGCGCCACGCCGAAGAAACCCGCTTCCGGATTGATGGCGCGCAGACGGCCCTCGGCGTCCGGTTTGATCCACGCGATATCGTCGCCCACGGTGTGGACTTTCCAGCCCTCGAATCCCGCCGGCGGAATCAACATTGCGAAGTTGGTCTTGCCGCAAGCGCTGGGGAAGGCCGCGGCGACGTAGGTCTTCTCGCCTTGCGGACTCTCCACGCCTACAATCAGCATGTGCTCCGCCATCCATCCCTCATCGCGCGCGATGTTGGAGGCGATGCGCAGTGCGAAACACTTCTTACCCAGCAGTGCGTTGCCGCCGTAGCCGGAGCCGTACGACCAGATCTCGCGCGTTTCCGGAAAGTGGACAATGTACTTTTCCTTGTTGCAAGGCCATGCGACATCCTTTTGGCCGGATGCAAGGGGTACGCCCACGCTATGGACGCACGGGACCACGCGCTTGTCGCCCTTGTCGATTTCCTTAAACACGTCGATGCCGATGCGCGCCATGATCCGCATATTCACCACGACGTAGGGCGAATCGGTGAGCTGCACGCCGATTTGCGACATCGGGCCGCCCACGGGCCCCATGCTGAACGGCAACACGTACATGGTGCGGCCCTTCATGGAACCGCTGAACAGTTCTTTCAACTTCTTGCGCATGCTCTGCGGATTCACCCAATTGTTGGTGGGGCCCGCGCCGTCCTTGGAAAGGGAACAGATAAACGTCCGGTCTTCCACGCGGGCGACGTCGCTTGCGTCCGAACGCGCGTAGTAGCAGCCCGGCCACAAGTCCTGGTTCAGCTTGATGAAGGTACCGCCGTCGACCAGTTGCCGGCACAAGTCATTGTATTCTTCCTGGGATCCGTCCACCCAATGAATGGCATCGGGCTTGGTCAGAGCGGCCATTTTGTCCACCCAGTTGAGGAGGTGGGTATTTTGGCTCAGCGGTTTGGCCGAGGTGCGTGCGACTGCTTGCATCCATATATTTTCTCACAGCCCCGCCGCTGCGACTCATTTCGTTCCGCCAGGTTCTTCACGTAGAATCCTGCACTTCCACCGGCGGCAGCCTGTGTTTTGGTTGCAGCGTTCTGTCTTCGCTGTAATGGCGAGTCGATTGCATCCAAGTTCCACGAGGAGTGGAATCATGAATATCGACCTTACCCCTTATGTGGTGCTCTTTGTGGTTCTCGGCGTGGTAACGCTGATCTTGGCCGCCTACCGTTGGAGGGTGACCGAAAATGAAGAGGACGTGGTCCGGCTGGGTCCCGGCGAAGAACGTGAAATTCCCAAGCAAGTGGCCCTGGCACGCAAAGTTACGGCAATTGACCGCTTTGGAAAGACTTTGACGGTTGTCACGCTGGTCCTGGGTATCGGAATCGGGTGCACTTATCTGTACAAGGCGTGGCTCGATCCGTCTCCGGACCCCCCCAATTTTTACCGGCTCAACACGCCGTAAGGACTTCGCTTGACCCCGTGCGATGGCGCAGATGGGTGCGGGAAAATCCTTTGTCCGCGCGGCGTGCCTGGGAGGATTTCCGCGAGAGCGGATTGGGCGCGGTGGTGGCCGCGCTATCACGTGGCTTAACGCTGGCCGCGCTCGGGCTTCGCCGGTGCGCCGTGCGCGCCGGCGATCACTCAGGCCACGAGCGGAGCGCCGACGGGCCGAAGGTGGCCGTCATCAGCCGCATCACGATGGTAGCGGACGGGAGCGAAGGCGTGGCTGGCTCCGGTTATTCTTTCTTGTCGGCCTTGCCGAAACTCTTGAACAGGTAATCGATAATGGACTCGAGTTCGGCTTTGGTGCCGTCCGCGCCCATATCCTTCATCGAGTACACCAGGTTCGCCCATTCGGGGCGGCTGTAGCGGACGCGCGGCAGGGATTCGATGTCATGGCACTGTGTGCAAACCTTGATCAACGTCGCCTTGCCTTCGCCCGCCGGAAAGTTTTCATAATCCGCGAACGCCGGCATAGTGAATCCCAGCGCCAAAACCAGCAGCGCCGCGGCGCCGCTCCATGCAAACATTTCTCTTTGATTTTTCAACTTGGATCTCACTCCTTACTTTCAATATAACCGCCCGGAGGCCTGTCCCGCGCGCTACCCCGGCAAACCGCCGGGGTGCCGGACAGGCCCGCACCGGAAACGCTCACTGGTGAACAGCACCAGCGCGATCCACAAACTGTCTGCTATCGACAAATGGAGGATCTGCATGGGAACCGGCGCGCGCCATAGCAGGGTCAGCGCGCCCGCGGCCACCGCGCCCGCAACCAATGAAATCAGCCAGCCCGCGAGCGCCGCAAGGCGAGGCGTCCGCCGCGTGCGGTACTCCGGGAGCGCCAGGGTAACAATCAGCACGCTCGCCAAAATCGCCAGAATCGGATGAATCACGCGCAGTTTTACAAGAAACGGCGCGCCGACTGAAAAGTCATCAGCGAATCCGCCGGCCAACGAATCGGCTGGGAACAGGGTATCGCCCAGGGCGGTGATGACGCCCGCCATTGCCACCGCGACCAGCGCACCGACGGCGCCGACGTACCACCTTCCAGAGGCCGGACGGAAAGCCGGAGCCTCCGGCCCGAGGCTGGATGTCCACGCCGTCATCGCAAGAGATGCCAGTAACAGAAACGTGTTGATCAGGTGCGCGCACAGCCACACGGCCCGGCCCGCCGATGCGTCCTTCGCCACATACCCCAACAACACCAGACCCGCGCCCAGCAGGGCTTCCGTCACGATGAACACCAGGGACAACGTGGCCCAGCGGCGCGGAGCATACCACGGAGAGTCTCCGGAAGGCGAAGGCGGCCCGGAGGGAAAGCTGGCGCGGGTCCACACGAACAGCGCCGCCACGGCTGCCAGCGCCACGCCGCTCATCACACGATGCGTGAGCTCGATCAGCGTCGCGATTTGCGGCGCGGATGGAACGACATCTCCATTACACAGAGGCCAATGGCCGCCGCAACCCGCGCCCGATCCCGTCGCGCGCACCAATGCACCCCACAGAATCACGGCGATATTATAGGCCAGCACGCTCCACGCGAACGCAGTCAGGCGGCCGCGCACGGGGCGTCTGGGAATGGCGCGCGGCCGCGAGTGCATGGCCAGTGGTTGCGTGCCGGGCTGCATGATTTCAGGATACTCCGCGCCGGAGGAAACCACGGGCGCCGCGGTGGCGGAGCGGTGGGGCTCAGGAGCAGTGGGCGCCGCGCATGAGCATGCACTCCGCCGCTTCGGCAGGAACTGGTTTTGAGAACAGGAAACCCTGACCCGTTCGGCAGCCCATGCCGAGCAGCCCAGCTCGTTGGCTTTCCGATTCGATGCCTTCGGCCACCACTTGCATGTCCAAGGCCTTGGCCAGCCCAACAATCGTTTCGACGATCGCGCGCGTGCCGCAGTCGGTATCCATCTGCGCGACAAAGCTCCGGTCGATCTTCAGTGCTTCGAACGGCAGATTCCGCAAGTAGCTGAGCGAGGAATAACCGGTACCAAAATCGTCAAGTTTCACGCCGATGCCCATCTCTCGCAGCCGGCACAGCACGTGCCTGGCGGACTCCAGCTCCCCGATGAAGGTGCTCTCGGTCAGTTCCAGTTTGAGCGTTTCCGGATGGATTCCCGTTTGTGCCAGGAGTTCTTCGATGCGGCCGGTGAGCCGGGGGTCCTGTAATTGTTTCACCGAAAGGTTGACGTTCATCGAAAGCGCGGGAGACCGTGGATGCCGCTGCTGCCAGGCCTGAAGTTGAAGGCACGCCCGTTCCAGGACCCACGCGCCGATGGGAATGATAAGACCGGACTCCTCCGCGATGGGGATGAACTCCAGCGGCATCACCAGGCCGCGCACGGGATGACGCCAACGGAGCAGGGCCTCAAATCCGGCGATGAAGGCCGTCTCCAAGTTCACAATCGGCTGATAGAACACCTCCAGCTCTCGGCGGTGCAGGGCGTAGGCGAGATCAACCTCCAGCGCGTCGCGCATTCGGGCTGCTTCCAGGGCCCGCGCCAGCGGGAGCAGGTCCGAGGCGTACAGGCCGTCATCGACGACCACGAGTGTGCTCGCTGCTTCCGTCAAGACCCGGATCCCTCCCTGAAGGCGCCAAACGTGGACGCGCCCACCGCGGACGCGCGGCTGGTTAGCCACGTTTGTCATTTCGGCGAAACCGGCGTTTACATGAGCCTCCTGGCTGAACCCGGCTGAGGTAGACTGATGCTCATGACTCCTTCACCCGCTCCACCGCCCCACGCGGCCATGATGCAGATCCTGATGGGCCAGTTGATCGCCGGCTGCGTCTCCGGCTTGGCGCGCCTGGGAATTCCAGACGTGGTGGCATCCGGTCCAAAATCGGCCGGGGAAGTCGCCCGGGAAATCGGCGCCGATCCCGACGCCGTCTACCGGTTAATGAGAGCTACCGCCGCCGTGGGCGTCCTCTCCGAAGGCGCCGACGGGAAATTCTCCCAGACCCCTCTTTCCGCCGTGCTGTGCAGCGATGCGCAGCCGGGACTGCGCCAAATGGCGGTATTCATGACGGAGGAGTACCACGTGCGGGGATGGAGCCGCATCGGCGAGAGCGTGCGCACCGGAAAAACCGTGATGGAAGGCATGTCAGTAGTGTCCGGCTATAAGTCGAGCAGGCTCAACTGGTTAGAAAATAGGTCTGATTTTTCCTGGGAGTAAGTGTCGTC
>CAMAUG010000038.1 GCA_945861255.1 Candidatus Sulfopaludibacter sp. SbA3 | reverse complement strand
GAACTTGGTGCAACCTCGATCGTCGCGCTGAACGCTTTGCCGGAATTTCCTTCCGTCGTGTTGCGGCCGTTTGTCCACGGGTTTCGCGCGGCTTTTGGTTATCAGCCTCCATTGCCTGCCCAGGTCCGGCTGGCGGCGCTGGCTCCGGGGGAAAGGCTGGGTTCCTTGTGGTCCGCCATCCATTGGGACCCCGCGAACGCTGCCCGCTGGATCGCTCAGGGGGAGCGGGACGCAAGCAACATTTCCATTCCGAATTGTTTTGAGCGATAATCGCCTCAGAAGCTATGCCGAGCTATCAGATCCACCGCCTCAGGAGCCACCTGCGTCTCCATTTTCGCTCCGCCCCGCACGTCTGCGGCGGCGCCAACGTAAAGCCGCGCGATTACGAACTTGGCCCCACCATTGCGGCGCCCACCCCCTACGCAGCGTTCTTCACGCTGAAGGATACGGCGACGCCGCTTGAAGTGGGTGACCTGTTGGAGGTGGACGGTTCCCTGAGGATCTTCAAATACGTCGGATTCGAAGAGGCTCAGTGGGTGGTGCCGGAATTCAAGCCGGAAAACGTCAACGCGGATCCCGCCGGACCGGAGGCAGTTAGTCGGTTTGAATGATCCCGCGGCGGCGGAATTGATGACCCTCCACCCGCTGCGGAAATTGCGGCGGGTTTCTCGACAAGCCTCCAGAAAGCCAACGTTGGCCGCACCCCGGCCGCTGGGCCGAACCGGACATCGCAAACGTTGCGCCCGCGTGAACCCGCCGCAACGTACCGGCGTAGCGTAGACTCGTAGAGATGCAAGTGGCGCACGCCAACCCGCAAGATAGAGCCGCAGGTCTGATTAGTGCCCGTCTGGACCGCCTCCCCGCCACTCGCGTTATCTGGACCCGAGTTCTGCTGCTATCTCTGGGTGGATTCTTTGAATTTTACGATCTCTTCTTCACCGGCTACATTGGCCCTGGTCTGGTGCGCAGCGGCATTCTGACCGCCACCACGCCGGGATTGTTCGGTACTTCCGGCCTGGCCGGCTTCGTGGCGGCCATGTTCTCCGGATTGTTTCTGGGCACCATAGCGTTCGGCTTTCTGGCCGATCGCTTGGGCCGGCGGAGAATGTTCACGTTTTCGCTGCTGTGGTATTCCATCGCGACGGTCGTCATGGCGTTTCAAAACACGGCCTTCGGATTGAACTTGTGGCGATTCATCGCCGGCATAGGAGTGGGCGTGGAATTGGTGACCATCGACACGTATCTTTCCGAACTGGTTCCGCGCAATCTTCGAGGCAAGGCGTTCGCCTATAACCAGACAGTGCAGTTCATGGCGGTACCGGCGGTCGCGCTGCTGGCGTGGCGGCTGGTCCCCCGCCAGCCCTTCGGACTGGACGGATGGCGCTGGGTGGTGCTGGTTGGTGCATTGGGAGCGGTGCTCGCGTGGTGGATTCGCTTGCGTGTTCCGGAAAGCCCGCGGTGGCTGGCGCAGCAAGGCCGCATTGAGGAGGCCGAGAGCGCCATGGCGGAGCTGGAATCGCGTGTTGCGTCCGAATACGGAGGCATCCTAGCGCCGCCCGATCCGCCCGAAGAAAGCGGCGGCAAGACCAGCTTCGCGGAAATCTGGAAGGCCCCCTACGGGCGGCGCACGGTGATGATGAGCGTCTTTCACCTGTTTCAGACCGTGGGATTTTACGGCTTTTCCAACTGGGTGCCCACGCTGCTGATCCGGCAGGGCATCGCGGTGACGGCCAGCCTGCAGTACACGTTCATCATCGCGATCGCCGCGCCGTTCGGCCCGTTGCTTGCGTCCACACTGGCCGATAAAATCGAACGCAAATATCAGATAGTGCTGGCCGCGGCCGGCATCGCCGTGTTCGGAATCGCCTTCGGGCAGATGCGGGCCGCGGCGGCACTGATTTTCTTCGGCGTCCTGCTGACCATTTCCAATAACATCCTGTCTTATTCCTGCCATGCGTACCAAACGGAGCTATTCCCGACGCGTGTCCGCGCGCTGGCTGTCGGGTTCGTATACTCCTGGAGCCGCTTGTCGGTAGTGTTCAGCGCGTTTGCGATCGCCTTCGTCCTGGACCGTTTCGGCGTCGCGGGCGTGTTCTCATTGATCGCCGGAAGCATGGTCGTGGTTATTCTGGCCGTCGGGCTATTTGGGCCCAAGACCAACAACCAAGCCCTGGAGTCCATTTCGAAATAGGCGACGCCATGGCCTGCCCATTTTTTCTGCCCCATCACCGCCTGGATTCCGAGGCTTGGAACCCGGCGCCGCGCTTGCCGCTGGTGGACGCGTGGAGCGGAACTTGCTGCGCGCCGCCCGCGGGACCCTTCGAGCCTCGTGAAGACGTTCTGCGTGAGTTATGCAATATGGGCTATGCGCGCGGCCGCTGCCGGTATTTCCCCGCCGACGCCATTGCCGACGCCGTGCGGTTCTCCGCTTCGGAGAATTCCGCTGGCGATCCACGGATACTTTTCGTAATTGAGAAGAATCATGTTCCCATACAGCACGGAGAATTCGATTCCAATACGGCCGCGCTCCCGCTGGCCGCACAGGGCCGCGCATTTCTGGATAGCCACGCCCGCCTGCGCGCCATTTCTGTCCGCTAGCGGCCACCGTCCCGGCGATACGCCCGCACAGCGCGCCGATCTTCATCGCCGGTCCCGAACAATCAGCTCGCGGTGAATCGCGCAAGCCTGGGGCGGATGATGGCATGAAGGTAGTACGCCGCCAGCAGAAACAATCCGCCGAAGAATAACCATTGCGCCTGAGTTCGCGTGCCATCGTCGAAGTAAAATTCTCCAACCATCCACACCACGTTCGCGGAAATCCAGATGCACACCGCGGTGTTGTGAATCAGATCCGGCAATGATCGGCGGCTCTGCCATGCGATCATGATTGCGACGATCAGGGTAGGGGCAACCATCAACATGCCCGTTGGCCTCCACAACTGGCACCATGAGCAATCTTTGAGCAGCCAGAGCGCGACGTGCAGATTTTGCAGATTCTCCATCTTTCGGTGGTCGTTCAATGGATGTATCCTTTCAGTGAACCCGCGCGCGTCAGTGAACACACACGGGAACGCTCGTCAGTGGGTTGGGGAAGTCCACATGGCGCGCGCCCAACACGCCCGCGCCCCGGCGTCTTCCGCATCGCACCACAATTACGGCGATACGCACACTTTCTCCAAAGTACTGAGTATAGAATAGTGCTTTTGTCTCGAACAGATTCATCGGTCGCCAACGCACCATCCGGGAAGGTACAATGCAAGATTGCGAATAGCGGACCGCTCGCAGGATTTCTAATATGTCGTTGTTTCAAATTTGCCAGGTGATTCAGGAGTCCGAGATCGGTACCGCGATTCGCGAATCGACTTGGGTCTTTCCCATCATCGAGACCATTCACGTGTTGGGTGCGGCGCTTTCCGTGGGGCTGATCCTGTGCCTGGACTTGCGGCTGACAGGGTTGGGGATGGGCAGGATTCCGGCGGCGCAATTGATGCATCGTCTGAAGCCGTGGTATCTCACCGGCTTCGCCGTGATGATGCTAAGCGGCGCTCTGTTGTTTTGGTCGGAAGCGGCGAAACTGTACGATAGCTTTACGTTCCGCATGAAGGTGCTGTTCTTGGTATTGGCCGGGCTCAACGCCCTGATCTTCGAGATCGTTTACACACGCCGCATCGCGGGCTTCGAAACGGAAGGCACGCCGGCCGGCGCGACCGTAGTGGGATGGTGTTCGCTGGCGTTTTGGGCCGCGGTGATTGGCTTCGGACGTTGGACGGCGTACGGGCTGAGCTAGGAGAACGAAATGGACCTACTGGCGGCGTTCACATGGTGTGAGAATACGTGGCTCGGACAGATGATTCGGGATTCCACTTGGGCCTTCGCGGCAATCGAAGTGGTACACCTTCTGGGTCTGACCGTCTTGTTGGGAACCGTCACAGTGGTCAACTTGCGGTTGGCTGGAATCGGATTACGCGAGCAGAGCGCCTCGGATGTGGCTGCCGACGCCATGCCGTGGACGTATGGCGGCATGGCTGCGACCATCCTTTCGGGATCAGGGTTGTTCGTATCGGAGGCGCTCAAGTGCTATGACAGCCCACCGTTCTATTGGAAGATGGGCCTGCTGGCGGTGTCCTTGGTTTTCACGTTCGCGATTCAACGACGCATGGCCAACGGAAACGCTCCGGACTTCTCACCGGGCGTGGGCAAGGTGCTGGCCTCAATGACGATCGCTCTGTGGTTCGGCGTGGGACTCGCGGGACGCGCGATCGCGTTTTATTAGAACAGGTCCGGCGCTGGTAGCACGTGGACGGAGGCGGGGCGGTTCTAGTACATTCATCGCGTGGACCGCCTTCCCTATCGCGCGACTACCGGAGCGGCGCGCTACGGCCGTCCTGCTGGACAATGTCCGCAGCATGTATAACGTCGGAGCTTTCTTCCGCACCGCGGACGCCGCGGGCATCGACATCCTCTACTTGTGCGGGATCACGGCGCAGCCGCCCAAAGGCGGCATTACCAAGACCGCGCTCGGCGCCGAAGAATCCGTTCCCTGGAAACACAATTGGGATGCCCTGGCGGCCGTGGCGGAACTCCGAGCGCGCGGCTACGAAATCGCCGCCATCGAAACCAGCGAACGCGCCATCGATTTGTTCGACTGGCAGCCGCGTTTCCCGGTTTGCCTGCTCTTCGGTCACGAAGTCGACGGCCTTACTGTCGCGTTGCGGGACGCTGCCGACACGCATGTACGGATCCCCATGCTCGGCGTGAAGCATTCGCTGAACGTCGCTACCGCCGGCGGAGTCGCCCTTTTCGAGCTTCTGCGAAAATACCGGACGCTTTCCGAAGCACCAGGGACGCCCTGACAGCGCGATTGGATGTCAATTACAGCGATTCGTATCGCGGACGGATGGATACGGCGTCGTGGGTCAGCTAAGATGCAAGAGAATGGCTACTCTACGCGTTCTCCCCGCATTTTTCGTTCTGGCGCTTGGAGTTACAAGCGCGCAAACGCCGGAAATCCTGACGCTCGACCAAGCCCTTTCGCTGGCGGAGCAGTACAACCCGCAACTGGCGGTCTCCGGCGCCCAAGTGCAAGCGGCGCGCGCCGGAATTGTCACGGCGCGGACACGTGTGAACCCGGATGTCAACTATTTAGGTGGGTCTCAAAACGTCCGCTTCCCAACGGCCTTGGGCGGCATGTTGCAGCACTGGGGTTATTCGCAGATGATCGAGCTGCCCAAGATCCGGCGCACTAGAATCGAACTGGCGCAACTCGGCCAGGAGACCACCGAACACGCGCTGGAAGAAACGCGGCTGCTATTACGTGGCGCCGTCAAACAGGCCTTCTATCAGGTGCTGCGGCGGCGCGGGGAAGTAAGTCTGGCACAGGAGACCGTGCGGCTGGCGCAGGACCTTCGGCAGCGCGTGGGCGTGCAGGTGGAAGTGGGCGAGGCGGGACGACTGGAGCTGACACGCACCGAGGCTGAAGTAGCCATCGCCCAAACATTCCTGCGCAGCGCGCAACTGCGCGAAGTGACGGCGCTTGCCGAGATCCGGGCTTTGGTCAGCGCACCCTTGCCGGAAACCATCGTGCCGATGGGGGCGCTGGATCCGGCCGTAACGTTACCACCGCTGGAGGACGTTCGTCAATTGATGTATACGAGGCATCCGTCGCTCGCGCGGGCCGGCTCCGAGGTGCGCCGTTCGCAAGCGCGGTTGCGGACAGAGATGGCGCTGCGTACCCCGCAACCCTACTGGATCGCGGAATATGAGCAGATGCCGGACCTGCGCTTTTTCCGCACCGGCATCTCGGTTTCGCTGCCTTTCTTCAACCGGCGGCAGGGCCCCATTGGAGAAGCGGCGGCCTACATCAGCGCGGCGACTTCCTCGGTCAGCGCGCTGCAACTGGACTTGCGCGCGTTGCTGGAACGCGCCTACGGAGGCTATCAGGTTTCCAATCAACAGGTGGTCTCCATCGAAGCCGGGGTCCTCATCCAGGCGCAGGCCGCCCTCGACGCCGCCGAGGCCGCTTTCCGTTTTGGCGAGCGTGGGATTATAGAAGTATTGGATGCGCAGCGTGTGTTGCGCAGCGTCCGCCAGGATTACCTGAATGCGCAGTACGACCGGCAAGCGGCGCTCATTGATCTGGAGCGGCTGCGCGCGATCGATTTGGGAGGAAACACGCCTTGAAGACCAGAGATGAAAGAATTCTGGCCGCGGCGGTAACCGTCGTTGCGTGCATCGCTTTCGTGGGCTGCGGAGATAAAGTCTCCGCCGAAAAGAAAGCCGGCCCGCCCAGCGCTCCACGCGATCCCATGTCGATTTCCCTGACGCCGGAGCTGGAAAAGCAGGTACAGGTAGCCGCGCCATCGTACGCCACGGTGGCGGGCACGCTCAGCGTCACGGCGCGCGTCGAATCCGACCAGCGGCGCGTGGCGAACGTGCATTCCCCCGTGCCCGGGCGCATCGCGGAGCTGTATGTCCATGAGGGAGAGGATGTCAAGAAGGGCCAGGTCCTAGGCACCCTTTACGGAACCGGGTTGACCGATATTCAGCTCTCGCTGCTCAAAGCCCATTCTCAACAACAGCTAGGCCAGCGCGCCGTGGAGCGGGCCAATCAGTTGGTGGCGGCGGGCGTGATCGGTTCGGCGGAGCTGCAACGCCGGCAAGCGGACGTGGTGCAGGCCAGCGCCGAAATCGCCGTGCTGCGGGATCAATTGAAAGTGCTCGGTATGTCCGAGGAATCCGTTGCCAAGGTGGAATCCACGCGCATCGTGAATTCCCTCACCGAGATTGTCGCGGGAATCGACGGGACCATCCTGGCGCGCAAGGCCGCGGCCGGGCAGATCGTCCAACCTACCGACAGCATCTACGAACTGGTGGATCTTTCCAGTGTGTGGGTGGTCGCTGAAGTCCCCGAGCAAGTGGCCGGCGACATGGCCGTCGGCAAAATCGCGGAGACGGAGATCACGGCGTTCCCGGGGCAGTTGATCGCGGGCCGCTTGTCCTATATCAGCGCGACCGTCAATCCGGAGACGCGCACGGTGCAGGTGCGCATCGATCTTCCCAACCCGCGCCGCAAGTTTAAGCCGCAGATGCTGGCCACCATGAACCTGAAGGAAGGCGCGCAGCAGCGCCTTGTGGTGCCGCTGACGGCGGTGGTGCGCGAGGACAATCGCGAGTACGTGTTTGTGCAGCAAGGCGAAAAACAATTCATTCTGCGGCCCGTGGAATTGGGACCCGAATTCGAGAAGGTGCGTGTCCTGTTGGCCGGCGTGGAGCCGGGCGAGAAAGTGGTCACCGATGGCGCGTTTCACCTGAACAATGAGCGGAGGCGGCTGGCAGTGACCAGCGGCAACTGACCATGCTGAGAGCTCTTGTGGACGGCGCATTGAAGCAGCGCTTGATCGTTGTCGTCATCGCGCTGATCATCCTGGCCGCCGGCATCGACGCGGCCCGCAAACTGTCGGTGGACGCCTTCCCGGACGTCACCAACGTACAAGTACAGGTGGCCACGGCCTCGCCCGGGCGCAGTCCCGATGAAATGGAGCGTTTCGTCACCGTGCCCATTGAAATCGGCATGACGGGTTTGCCGGGCATGGTGGAGATGCGGTCCTTGAATGAGCCCGGCCTCTCCCTGATCACATTGGTGTTCACCGACGAGACCTATGTGTATTTCGCGCGCCAGATTGTCAGCGAGCGTCTGAGCGAAGTGCGCGACCGCCTGCCGGAAGGAATTTTCCCGGTGCTGGGGCCGGTCTCCAGCGCGCTGGGCGAGATTTATCAATACACGCTCGACAACCCCTCCGACGGCGAACGCCCGTTGACCCGCGAGGAGCTTACGGAGCGGCGCACCATCCAGGACTGGGTGGTGCGTCCGCTGTTGCGCTCGATTCGCGGCATCGCCGAGATCAATTCCACCGGAGGCTACGAAAAACAGTACCAGGTGCTGGTGGACCCGCAGAAGCTGCGTTATTACGGCGTGTCCATTCACGATGTGCATCAGGCGCTGGCGCGCAACAACGCCAATTCCAGCGGCGGCGTCCTGCCGCAAGGTCCCGAGCAGTTTCTGGTGCGGGGCGTGGGTCTGGTGCGGAGCCTGGACGACATTCGAGCCATTGTGCTGAAGGAATCCAGGGGCACTCCCGTTTACATCCGCGACGTCGCCGATGTGCGCATGGGCGCCGCCGTGCGGATGGGCGCAATGATCAAGGGCGGTTACACCGAAGCCACCGGGGGCATCGTGATGATGATCGCCGGAGATAACGCCAAACAGGTGACCAGCCGGATCAAGGCGCGCGTGCAGGAAATCAACGAGAAGGGTTTGCTGCCGGGCGGTCTTCGGATCGTGCCCTACTACGACCGCTCCGAACTAGTGGACGCCGCGCTGGCCACGGTGCAGCGAGTGCTCGAGGAAGGCATCATCCTGGTGGTGATCGTGCTGTTCCTGTTCCTGGGGGATCTTCGCTCCAGTCTGATCGTGATCGCCACCCTGGTGATCACGCCTCTGGCCACGTTCATGGTCATGAACTACTACGGAATGTCCGCGAACCTGATGTCTCTGGGTGGATTGGCTATCGCCATAGGGTTGATGGTGGACGGATCGGTGGTGGTGGTGGAAAACGTATTCGGCAAACTGAGCCACAATCGCCACAATCAATCGAAGATAAGAATCGTCATGGACGCCGTGGATGAAGTGGCGACGCCGGTAGTGTTCGGCGTCGGCGTAATTATTCTCGTCTTCCTGCCCCTGATGACCTTGCAGGGCATGGAGGGCAAGATGTTTTCCCCGCTGGCCTACACCATCGCAATTGCTCTCACGGTTTCGCTAATCCTATCTCTTACGCTTTCGCCGGTGCTTTCTTTGTACCTGCTGAAAGGTGGCTCCGAACAGGACACGCTTTTCGTGCGCATGCTGAAAGCCCCTTACATGAAGATGCTGCATTGGTCTCTGCGCCACTCGAAAAGCGCGATCGTTTTCGTGCTGTTCCTGTTCGCTGGTTCGCTCGCGCTGATTCCGTATCTGGGCACTTCTTTCATTCCGGAGATGAAGGAAGGCACGATCTCGCCGAACTTCGACCGCGTGCCGAATATTTCGCTCGACGAGTCGATCAAGATGGAAATCCTGGGGAACAAGCTGATCAAGGAGGTTCCTGGCATCAAGTACGTGGTGTCCCGGTTGGGCCGCGGAGAGTCGCCGGCCGATCCCGCCGGGCTGAACGAGACCGACATCATGGCTCAGCTGGTGCCGCTCGAAGAACGCAAGGGCCGCACCCAGGACGACATCGCCGAGGAAATTCGCGCCAAGTTGGCCGCCGTGCCCGGCGTGAACCTGGTGATGGCGCAGCCCATCTCCGACCGCGTGGACGAAATGGTGACGGGCGTGCGCGCCGACGTGGCCGTGAAGTTGTTTGGCGACGATCTGGACGTGCTGATCGGCAAGGCGCGGGAGATCGTCAGGGTGGCCCGGACCATCCGCGGCTATCGCGACAGCAAAGTGGACCGCGTGGGAGGCCAGCAGTATTTGAACGTGACTATCGACCGGCAGGCCATCGCCCGCTACGGACTGAATGCCTCGGAGGTGCACGACGTCATCGAAACCGCGGTCGGCGGCAAGGTCGCCACCGAGATTTACGAAGGCGAGCGCCGGTTTCCAGCGGTGGTGCGCTTGCCCGAAGCCTTCCGCAACAATGCGACCGATATCGGCCAGATCCTGCTGGACACGCCCAGCAAGTCACAAGTGCTGCTGTCGAGCATCGCCGACATCCGCGTGACCGAAGGCCGGGCGCAAATCTACCGCGAAATGGCCAAACGCCGCATTAACGTCGGCGTCAACGTGATCGGCCGCGACTTAGGCGGCTTCGTCGCGGAGCTGCAGCAGAAGATCGGCCAGCAGGTGGAGGTTCCACCCGGTTACTACTTCGAATGGGGCGGCCAGTTCCAGAATATGCAGCGTGCGCTACGGCGCTTGTCGATCATCGTGCCGATCACCATCGGCGCCATTTTCTTCCTGCTGTTCCTGTTGTTCAATTCCTTGCGCTTCGCCGGCTTGATTATTCTGGTGCTGCCGTTTGCGTCCATTGGGGGCGTAGTGGGCCTATACATCACGGGTGAGTACCTTTCCGTGCCGGCATCGGTGGGCTTCATCGCGTTGTGGGGCATCGCGGTGCTCAACGGAGTCGTGTTGGTGTCCTACATCCGCCGGCTGCGCGAGAATGGCCTGGACCAGAAGGAAGCCGTTGTGGAAGGATCGAAGCTGCGCTTCCGCCCCGTGATGATGACGGCGACCGTGGCGGCGTTAGGCCTGATCCCGTTCTTGTTCGCGACCGGCCCCGGCTCGGAGGTGCAACGGCCCCTGGCCATCGTGGTGATCGGCGGGTTGATCACGTCCACACTGCTGACGCTGGTGGTGGTGCCGACCCTGTACGGATATTTCGAAGGCCGCGAAAAGCGCACCATTCTGCGCGAACCGGAGCCTGTCGGCCAGCGAGCGTAGAACAGGCCCACGGCCTGTCGCGATTCGCCTGCGTGCGACCCGCGCGTTATAATGCGATCAGTCCCGCGCTAGCGAACGTGGCGGAATTGGCAGACGCACTGGATTTAGGTTCCAGCGCCCGCAAGGGCTTGGGAGTTCGACCCTCCCCGTTCGCACCATTAAATCAAGTATGCGGAACACGTTCAATTAGACTGGTTCACGCCCAGGCGCGCGCGTTCCCGGTCTCTTGCGTCCTGCACCTTGGAAACGTCCGTCAGGCCAAAGCTCCCGAGTTGGGTCACCAGATGTTTGGCGATGATCTGATTGCCGAGCGCGGAAAAATGGCCGAACGTCTTACTGGTGAGCTCGCTAATCTCATACCTGCTCTCTTCCGCCTGGATCGCGTCCAATAGATCGATGAAACGGTATCCCTTGGAACGGAAATTATCGATTAATGGAGTGTACCGCCGCGGCTTTCCCTGACGGTTGCGGTTCTGATCGGAGATGTCTGGAAAGACCACGATAACGGGCAAGGCGCCGTTGTTCAGCACATCCCGATAGAAAGCGTCGAAAATATGGACCGTAACGTCGTAAGCTTCCGAGTTAACGGTGTACATTCCATCAGACTTAAAGATCGGGTGCAGCAGTCTCGAATTGATTCCCCGGTAGAACAACTTGGAAAAACGCACGGTCGCCAGAAAGTCGAGGGCGCCGGCGTTTGAATTCATCTGGTAGTGATAATCGTTGGTCCCCAGCCGCCTCAGCACAGCTTCGTCGTCGCGGAGAAGGGCTGCATAATCTTCTCGGGTGGGAAGGGGGTTTTTCAAGAGGGACAAGCGCCCGTCCTTAACCTGAAAACGAGGCTTAGTAAGAATATTGGTTGCGTATTCCGGCAGGTAGAAAATTCTATAGACGTTGACGTTGCGCGCGATGTTCTCCGACATGTAGCCGATGAAGACGATGTGCGGATGATACTCTGTCGCAACGCGGCGATACCGCAGGTACGCCTGATCAAGGCCGTAACCGCCCATGCCGTAGTTCAGCACTTCAAGCGACGGATTCACAGATGCAACTTGTTTACCCCAACTCTGGGCGAGATCCACATCAGCGGCAAATGTAAAGGAATCCCCGAATGCCGAGATCCGCAGCATATCCGATTTTGGAAAAGCAGGATGTTCCTGGTCGTCTCTCATGCCTGCGGAGTTGCTCTCCGCCAAAGTCCAACCCAATTCGGCGTCCATGCCGACGTTGACTCCCCAGCGTCGCACAACGTTCTCAATCAAGCTCCTCTGCTCAGTGGATAGACGCGTAGGGTTTGTACGGTATTCGATCTTCGCGGCGGTTCGCAAAGCGAAGAGGCCCGCATAAGACAAACCCTCCATCAGCATGAAGAACCCCAGGATCGCGATGCCGTAAATAGCCCATGTTGATTTCCGCTGCATCAGTTCATGTTAGAACGCCGCTTGCCCAGTAGGCGAGCTGTTTCGCCGCCACGGACATTCGACATCGGCTTCGACGCCTGAGCAGCACGTGGGGCCGGGATGTGGCGGGGCGGGATCGTGGCTAGGTTTGCTTCGGTGATTGGGCCAATCGCGCAGCGCTTCCGTCCAGTAAGCGCCAGCTCAAATATCCAACCACCGGAAACAGACACACCACGTCAAAGGCCAGAGCGTAGTGGCCGCGATCGAAAAGCCGCCCGAACCCGGGCATAACCACGGCGACCATCGCGGACCAGCTTCCGGCCGACAAGCCAGCGATGAGACCCGAATGCGCCCGTGAATAGTAGCTGTTGGCGTACGCCAGGCTGCCGATGATGAATCCCGCTGTCACGAACATCGCGAAAAACAGCAGAGCCATCGTGAGCGGAACGGAAGCGATCCGCGGAGCAAGCGCCAAGGGAAGGCTTAGCAGCGTGCACAGAAGGAACATCCGGTTGATGGAACGCGGATCGGCCCCGCCGCGGGTGAACCGATCCGTCACCCAGCCCCAGAAGAAGTACCCGGCCTCCCAGCCGAGCGGTGGAATCCACAGCACCGCTCCGATCTGCATCTGGCTCTGGTGCAACACCGCGCTCAGGTATAGCGACGTCTGATAGAGCACGAAACCCAACGGCAGCGCGCCCAGCGAGTACGCGCAGAGGAAGGCCCAGGTGCGTGGGTGGGTCCAGTGGGGTCCGCCCGCATGCTTCGTGGCGGCCTCGGCCGGAGTGGGGCGCGCCAGATCCTCCCGGCGGGAGAGCACTGCCCACTGAAGAAGCCATGCCGCCCCGATGGCGCCGGTGAACCAAAACGCGCCGCGCCAACCCCACAGTGCCGCTACGGGAGTCATGATTACCGGCGTGATGATGGCGCCGAGCGCACCTCCGCTGTAGGACACTGCGATGCCGCGCGAGCGCTGCTCCGGCGGAAGCGTTCGCGTGGCGGTCTGCATCGAACCGGGAAAAGTGGCGCCTTCGCCGAATCCCAGGACCGCCCGAGCGGCGGCGAAACTTCCGAAACCAGTCGCGAACACATGGCTGACTGACGCCACCGTCCACGCCGAGACCGAAATCATCATGCCATGCCGCACGCCGATGCGATCCAAAATCGCTCCCCACACCGGATTGCCGATCATGTAGGAAATGGAGAACGCGGAGATCACGAAACCGTACTGTTCGGCGGATAGGCCCGTCTCCCGAAGAATAGTGGGCGCCAACAGCGCCAGCGTATTGCGGTCGATATAGCTGATCACCGAGACCAGCATCATTGAAATCACGGGGAGCCAGGAAATGACGGGGAGCCGGCGCACGAACTGTCAATCTTAGCAGGATGCGTAAGCTTCGAAAACCGAGCGCACGCCAATCTCTGGTCAGGTCATGAAGCGGATGGACAATCCGCCGAAAAACCAGCAGCGGGTAGCGAGTTGCGCGGATTCCTTCGCGGTTAAGACCGCTCTGCTGCCGGAGCCGTCTCGAAGACCTGTACGCCCAGCTCGTAGGAATCTTCTGCCGGCTCACAGCGGCAAATGTTACCCCGAACTGTCGATTCATTCACCGAGATCTCGACGAGTTCCGCACGGCACGGGTGATCTAGTGTGCAACCGCATGCCGCTGCCAGAGACGTCCAGTACAGACGCCTGCATGACAGGCTAGTGCCCCATCTTCAATACCGTAATGGTCGCGGCCTGGTTTGGCCTGAACCGGTGCTCTCTGCGATGTCCCACGCAGTCTCATCGACTGGAAAACCAAAATATTGACAAGAAGTCGATTGATTTTTGGTTCACGCGGCGATTGACGCCACCCATCCGAATCCCGTTCGTCGATCTCTCCGATCATGCCCTTCCAATAGCGAGCACTTACGGACGATCGCCAGGTCTAGACGCGAGATCGCTCGTTTAATGCGGCCGCGTGTCGTGGGTTTGCCGTTACGGGCGGCGAAACGCGAGCACGGCATTCAGACCACCAAATGCGAACGAGTTCGACAACGCCCATTCCACTTCCATTCCGTGGCGTGCCACGTTGGGGATGACGTCAAGATCGCAGGCCGGGTCGGCCTCGCTGTAGTTCGCGGTGGGCGGCAACACCGCTTCGTGGAGCGCCATCAAGGTGGCTGCGGCTTCGAGCGCGCCCGCGGCGCCCAACGCGTGCCCATGCATGGATTTGGTGGAGCTAACCATGAGTTTCGCGGCGTGCGCGCCAAAGACTTCACGGATGGCTACCGTCTCGGTTGCGTCGTTAGCCAGAGTCCCGGTTCCGTGCGCGTTGATGTAGCCGACGGCTTCCAGCGGCGCGTCGCCGGCATCGCGGAGCGCCGATCGCATCGCCATCGCGGCGCCTTCCGCCAAGGGCTGAGTGAGATGATGCGCGTCCGAGGACATGCCGAAGCCGGCGATTTCGCCCCACACTCGGGCCCCTCGCGCCCGGGCATGTGCGAGCGGTTCCAGCACCAGCATCGCCGCTCCTTCGCCCAGAATTAGTCCCTTGCGGTCTTTGGAAAATGGACGGCACGTATCGGGCGCTACGATCCGCATGGCCTCCCACGCTTTCAAGAATCCCAGTGAAAACGGAGCCTCCGCTCCGCCCGCGATGGCCATCTCGACCGCACCGCTGCGCACCATCCAGAATGCGTGTCCGATGGCGTGATTCGCCGACGAGCACGCCGTGGAAATGGTGTAGGACGGTCCCTTGATTCCCCACTCGCGCGCGATCGCGCTCGAGCCCGCGTTCGCCATGGTGCGCGCGATGGTCAATGGATGGATGCGCGATCGGCCGTCGGCGTACAGAGCGCGGAATTGATCGTCTTCACTGGTCTGCCCGCCCGTTGATGTTCCGGTGACGATGCCAACGCGCGCGCTTAGTTCAGGCGTGATCTTGACCCCAGCGTCCGCCACGGCTTCGCGCGCCGCGACCACGGCGAACTGCGCGAAACGGTCCAGCATGTCCGCGTCCTTCCCTTCGAAAAAGTCCTGGGGGCGATAGCTGGAGACTTCGGCGGCATTGGAAAAACGCAAAGATCCTTCCGGAACCAGCCTCATCGGGCGGATCGCGCTTTCCCCGCGTACCAGCGCGTCCCAGAACTCCGGGCGCGTACGCCCAGGCGCGGCAATTACACCGATGCCCGTCACCGCGACGCGCCTCGTCATGGGTTCCTGGAGGCGCTGGGCGCAGTCGCCTTCGCCGCCAAGAGAGCCTCGATGCCTTCCACCATTTCCCGCACGGAGCGGATCGACGGTGCGCGGTCGTCCGGAATACTGATGTCAAACTCGCTTTCCACGGCGAACAGAATGTTCATGCCGTCCAGCGAATCGATCTTCAGATCTTCAAAGGTCTTGTCGATGGTGACTGACTCGGGCGGAATATGCTGCGTCTTGGCGATCACCTGGATGACGCGTTCGATCACTTGAGGGGACATAGAATTTGGCTAACCGTCTCAAACCGTAACCCTCTCCGCGCCAGGGCCGGCAACACGGAGCGGACCGCTTCCACGGTCGCGCCAATGTCGGGAGCGATCTGCGTAGTGCGCCCGTCGTGAAGACACAGAATATCGCCGGTGCCGGAGCGCTCTATCAAGAGGCTGCCGATTCGCTCGGCGGGCCATTTCCAATCGCGCGCGATAATGGTCCACATCACACCCATGAGATTCAGGCGCCGCTGGGCACGGCGTAGCCCAAACCAGCGCACGCCGTACGGGGCGCGAAACAGCACCGGCCTCACGCCGGTATGCAGCGTGATCTTTTCCTGGGCGGCCGTCAGCTCGCGCTCGATGAACGTGGCGGCATGAAAAGCGAAACGGGGGTGAGTATCGCTGTGGTTGCCGATTTCGTGGCCTGCCTCGGCCACCTGGCGCGCGATGTGGGGCAGGCGCTCCACATTCGTTCCACACATGAAGAATGTCGCGCGGGCGTTGTGCCGCGCCAATAAATCCAGCAGAGCCGGCGTGGATTCGCTGGGGCCATCGTCGAAGGTAAGGGCCAGCGCGTTGCGCGCCCGATCGCCGTGGTACACCGAAGGGCCAAACACTGTGGACGAACGTCCGCGCGTGGCGTGCGCCAGCAGTCCACCCGCCGCCACCACACCCAACGAAGCCGCTCCCACCAGCGCACCGTCCGGCATCCTCTACCTCGGCATGAACTTGAAGTCCGACAGCCCGATTTCTTCGTTACCCTGGACCAGGAACCCGAATTTCCCGGCTGTGAAATCGCGATCCTGTTCGTCCCAACTGTCCACGGTTTTCCACTGCCCGGCGGTCATCGCTTTGGTGACAAGATGCTCGCGGCGTGAATCGATCTGGATCGTGTATGTGCGCTCTTTGTCGCTCAGATTGTGATCGAACTTGCCGCGGTCCAACGTCTTGCCGTCGACCATGACTTTCGAAGACAGGCTCTTGCGGTCGAGTTCAAAAAGGTCGTAGTTCTTGGAGTCGATGTATTGGAAGACCCAGCGGATGCGCCCTCCCCGGAATAGGTTCCCGCCGCGCAGTAGCTCAATGGTGAAGGTGAAGACGCCGTTGGGTGTGAGCTTGTACGGAATAAACCCGCCGCCCCGGTGCGACCACAACGAACCTTGCTGGGTCCACGCCGCGGCGTTCTCGAAATCTGCCATCCCGCCAATTTTCGGCGGCGGAGGCGGGGCGGATGCCACCACCACGCGTGCCAATGCGATCTCTACAGTGTGCGTTTCTCCCACGTTCAATTGCACGCGTTCGGACTTCTCGGTGAATCCGGGTGCGCGGGCCGTGAAGACGTAGGCGCCAGGGGGGAGTTCCACTTGATTGCCTTGCATCTCATGCGCCGCGTTCTCGTCGGCGCGCCGATACGTAATGGCGGCGTCGGTGGGAGTGCGCGAAAGCTTCACCGTTCCCAGCGCCGCGGTCAGCACGGCATCCGCGCCGGCGATCGCAACCGTTTGCCCGGCCCGGAATGAACGCGTCATGCGTCTGGGCAGGTATTGGTCTCTCCGCAGTTCCACGCTATGGTCTCCGGGCGCGACCGCGTTGTCCGTAAAGGCACCGTCGGCGCCCACGGTTCCAACGGCTTTCTGATCGAGTAACACCTCCACACCGGGCGTGGCGCCGCGAATTTGCAGAACGGCCATGCGCGGCAGGGGCTGCAGCTTGAACTCTAAGCGTATCTCGGCGCCTTTCTTGACCTCCGCGGTCTGCGCAGCGACTGTCTCATACCCATCCTTGGAGACGCGCACGTTCACCTTGCCGATCGTGGGAATCCGGACCTGGCCGCGTTGGGTGCGTCGCGGATATTCCTTGTTGTTGAGGAAGACACGCACATCGTCATCGCCGGCGGAAACGATCAAGGTCCCAATATTGAGGTCGGACTTGAAAAATGCCGTCAACGCGGGCGCCGGACCGAACGTCTCTTTCATGTTGCGCTGGTCCTTGCCTTCGCCAACCAACAGTTCGGCGACACCCGGTTGGTAGCCCGTAAGATCGACGCCGTCCGACGTTGCATCGGCCTGGGGCTGCCCGTTAAGAGCGAGTTTGAGCGGTCCGCTGCTGGTCACCACGCGCGCGCTGCCGCCCACCGTTGAGACCAGCACCGCCATCAGGTTCTTCACGGCCATCGGCCCGGAGACTACGGGTTTTTGCGCGTCGGCGATCTGTACGTTGAACGTGGCTTCGCCAATTTTAGAAGTGATTTCCACCGTGTGCAGCCCGGTCGAGACCTGTTCGAAAACAAATTGGCCGTCCTGCAATTCCGCCGGCGGTTGCCCGTCCAGCGATACGCCGCCCTGCGCCAGATCGGTCAGAATCCGGATCGATTGCCGCGCCGGTTGCAGTATCAGATTCAGCGTCGCGGGCTTGCCCGGCGCGATCCTGGTGCTGATGGCCGCCGGTTCGTAGCCCTCCAGAAACGCCGCCACCTGGTATTCGCCGGCAGGTAGGGAAACGCGGCAGTCCGAGGTGCACTGCGGCTCGCTGTTTACGCGAATCGACGCGCCGGCGGGAACCGTGGCGATCTGCACCGGTATCAGCGCGGTCGCCAGATTACGTTGGCGCGCCCGGTTGACCAGAAGTCCGGCGAAAACGATCAACGCCAGAAGGCCTATCGCGACGCCCACGAACAGTGGTTGCTTCCAACGCACCGGTCTGTGGGCCAGGCGCGCGGTTGGGGTCGCGATGGTCTTGGTGGTGTCCAGCACGGGCGCGGTGGCCTTCGGCTCCGGAACCCGTGCGGGAACGCTGCCGGCCTCCGGCGCTCTGCTCTTGGCGCCCTCCGGCAAAGGGGCGGGCGGCGCGGATGGAATGGCGGGTGCCGCCTGCCGCAGCGCTTTCCCGCGTTCCACTACCTTCGCTTTCAGCTCGTCAACGCCTAACTGGACGTCCAAATCGCCAGGATAGAGCCGCGCCAGGTGGTCCAGCCGCGCGAAGACAGGTTTCAGGGAGTCGAGCGTAGCGGCGGCCTCGGACTGGCGTGCTAACTGAGCCAGTTCTTCGAGCGGATTCGCGCCTTCTGTCCCCACTGTGCTCTCCTACTCTAGCCCGGATATCTCACACTAGCCGCTAACCAAAGGCCGCTCGCCGACGCCGAAACATATGTATCAAGACATGTTTCGGTGAGAAAGAGAGCGGCCCTTGACTATGACACAGTGTAACCAAGATCGGTTCGAGTTTGCCAGCGTCCAG
>CAMAUG010000037.1 GCA_945861255.1 Candidatus Sulfopaludibacter sp. SbA3 | reverse complement strand
AGAAATACTCGTGGGGGATGTTGTAGCGCCGGACGGTGTCGGAGAAGGCGGGCCAAACCGGATGATCGCCCAAGCGGCCCGCCAGCGCGGCTTCCAGGTCATCGCGCCAACGCGCGATGGCGGCCGCGCGGTCGGGAACGCCTTCGGCGTCGCTCAGGTCGTCGCAATAGCGCATGAACGCATAGATCGCGCACATGGCGGCGCGGCGCTCGCGCGAGAGCAGCAGGAACGAGTAGTAGAAATTCTTGGCCTGCTTGCGAGCCACGCGCTCGCACCACTTGTAGGATTCGGCCAGGACTGGCGCGGGCGCCGGGGCGGACGGCGCACTCATGCGGCCCTTTGGAACGACGCCAACGCACGGCGTGTCAGCGCGCTGAGCAACAGGCCCACGCGCTCGGTCCTGCCGATGGCCGGGCGCGCCCGCAGGACGTCGCAGTCCTGGCGCTCGATTTTGTCGAGAATTTTCAGGCCACCGCGGCTGAATAGTTCCAGATCAATGGCCAGCCGCCGGTCCACCTGATCCGCCAGCGGCAAGCCCTGCAAGAACAGTTGGCGCGCCACACCGACGGCTTCCTGCATGGCGGAGGCGAAGCGCGCGTCGAAGCGGCGGGCGAAGAGATCATCCAGCGGATAGCCGTGGCGTTCGAGCACATCCAAGGGCAGATACACGCGGTCTTTTTCCAGATCGACGGTCACGTCCTGCCAGAAATTGGCGAGTTGCAGCGCGGTGCAGGTGGCGTCGGAAAGTGCGTGGCGCGCTGCGTCGCGATAGCCGCACAGGCCCAGCACCAGCCGCCCCACTGGGTTGGCCGAATAGCGGCAGTAGCGGAACAGCTCCTCGAAGTTGCGGTAACGCGTGACGGTCTGATCCTGCTCGAACGCCGTAACCAGATCGTCGAACGGTTCCATAGGAAGTTGATGCCGCGCGACGGTGTCCTGAAGGGCCACGAAAACGGGATGCCGCGCGTGCCCTCCTGAAACGCTGCCGTACATGGCGTGCAGCTCGCCGCGCCACCACCCCAATAAGCGCAGGCTTTCGCGTGGGTCTCCCATTTCGTCGCCCAGGTCGTCCGCCCAGCGGCAAAACGCATAGACGTTGTAGAAATCCTGATGCAGGCGCTTGGGCAGCAGAAAACTCACCACGTGGAAATTTTCGTAATGGTGCGTGGCCAGCCAGCGCGTGTAGGCCAGTGATTCGGCTGCCGCCCAGGCGCGATCCATGGCCTCCGGCGCCTTCAAAAAATCGGTGGGGGAGAGGAACACGGATCTCCGCGGTTTTAGGGAATGATCGCCGTCTTCAAGTGGCCGTTGTGGCTCATCAGGTGCTGCATGACTCCCAACAGGTTCGAAAGCGGCTCCACGCCGTTGACGAAATCCTTGGCCGTGACGTAACCGCGGCCGACGATCTCCAGCGCCTTGCGGATGAGCGCGGGCGTGTGGTGAAAACTCGCGATGCAGGTGATTTCGGAATAGTGCAGCAGGTTAGTGTCCAGGCTGACTTCCGTACCGGTGGCGCAGCCGCCGAAGAAGTTCACGACGCCGCCGCGGCGCAGAAGCTGCACGGCGAGCTGCCACAACTCGGGCATGCCCACGGCTTCGATGACTACATCCGCACCGCGCCCTTGCGTCATACGTTTGACCTGGGTGACCACGTCGGCCCCGTCGTCGTTCAACACCAGTTCATCAGCGCCCATTTTCGCGGCGCGCTCGAGCTGCTGGTGGCGGCGTCCGATGGCGATGACGCGCAGTCCGTACACGGACTTGGCAAGCTTCACGAACATCATGCCGATGGGTCCCAGGCCGATGATGGCGATGGTATCGCCGGCCGACACGCCGCTTGCCTCCAGGCCGCGCAACACGCACGCCAGAGGTTCGGCGAGCGCGGCGTCCTGATAGCCCACGTGATCCGGCAACACGTGCAGGTTCATGCGCACGATGCGCTCCGGAATGCGGATGTATTCCGCATAGGCCCCGTTGTTGAAAATCAGGTCCTCGCACAGGTTTTCCTGGTGGTGATCGCAGTAGTAGCATTCGCCGCAGGGCGCGGAGTTGGCGGCCATCACGCGCTGGCCGACTTTGAACCCTTTCACGTCCTGGCCTACCGCGACGATGTCGCCGGCCAGCTCATGCCCGAACAGCGCGGGAGGGGAAATCATGCGGGCGTGGTAGCCGCGCCGGAACACCTTGACGTCCGTACCGCACGTCAAAGCCGCGCGCACACGTACCAGCACTTCGCCGCGGCCGATCTTCGGCACGTCGACGATTTCGATCTGCAAGCGCTCTTTGCCGTACAAGACGGCTGCCGTCATCTGTTCTGTCACTGAATGATCACCTCTGGGGGTGTACTATGATCTTCAACGATTCCGGGCCTGGATGCAACGCCCGTTCAATCCCTTCGTTAATCCGGCTTAATGGATAATGATCTGAAATCAGCTCCGCAACAGGTAGTTTGCCTGAGAATACCAGATCCGCGGACTCCTTTTGGAGGTCCACGGAAGCGCTATAGGATCCGCACAGGACGCGTTCTCCCACGCAGATATCGGCGCCGGAAACTTCGATGCGCTCCTGATGCGAAGTCTGCGCGAACAGCAGGATCTTCGCGCCGGGACGGGAGCACCGCACGGCTTGGTCGACGATGCCGGGAGCGGACGCCGCGATGATCACCACGTCGGCGCCGCGACCGTCCGTCATCCGCTTGACGGATTCTTCAAAAGCGGGGTCTTGGGGGGCGTGCGCTTCCGAAGCTCCAAAGCGCACGGCCAGCTTGCACCGCGGCTCCATGGTGTCGGTGGCGACGACCCGGGCATTCATGCCGGTTACGATCATGGTGAAAATCAGGCCGATGGAACCCTGGCCCAGGATGGCGACCACGTCGCCGGGCCGCGGATCAACCTGGTGGACGCCTTTGACACAGGTGTTCACGGGTTCGACGAAACAGGCTTGATCGAAGGAAACGCCGTCCGGAATCTTCTCGATGCCGCCTTCGACGATCCAATCCATCACGCGAACGTACTGCGAGAATCCTCCGCCGGCCGGCTCGTATCCGGCGGTGACTCCTACTTTTTTGTACACCGGGCACTGCGCGTAAAGCTTGCGCGCGCAATAGAAGCATTTTCCGCACGGGATGTGATGAAAGACAATGACGCGGTCGCCGGGGGCATACTTCGTGACGCCCGCGCCCACGGCTTCGATTACGCCGGCGGTTTCATGGCCAAAGATGCGCGGGGCGGGTAACAGGTCATAGGCGATCTTCTTGAGATCCGTGGGGCAGATGCCGCACGTTTCCACGCGGATGAGAACTTCGCCGGGGCCGATTTCAGGAACCGGAACCAGCTCCACTTCCACGCGGCCCGCGCCTTTGTACACGGCGGCGCGCATGGTGGTGGAGAGCGCGGCGGGCGTTAGAACGCTCGTGGCTACCGGCATATCGCTCCCTTACTGTCGCGGCCAGGCAGCTCGGGGCTTCGGCGCCCGCTGTGGGGCTGAGCCGCGCGCGTCACCAGGCGGTCGCAAGTATTAGAATCGGCAGTCGGCAAGAAATTCTCCCAGGGCTTCGGAAGCCATGCGGCAGTGGCGGTCGAACTCGATCAAACGGGGCAGCGTGGTAAAGGGGTGCTTCAGGGCCGCCAACGCGATGCGGGTGCGGTAAAAATCGCCGTCGGGCGTCCGGTAACGGTTGAAATCGAGCGGCAGATCACGATCCGCCGTGTCGGAGACCACGCGGATGCAGGTGAACGGCACCTGCCACTCCGCGGCTTTCTCGCGCACGGCGGCGGCCTCCATTTCGACGGCGATCGCGCCAGTGCTCTCACGCAGCCAGCGCTTCTCGGTCGCGCTGACGACAACGCGGTCCTCGGAATGAATGCCGCCTCGCACGAAGGGGTGCGGGGATTCCAGTAGAGTATCTCCCCACACAACGATATCGCCCTGCCGCAGGGCAGGGTCGAGCGCTCCACAATATCCGGTGCTGATGATTCCTGTCACTTCTCGTTCTTGCTCCAACATCCGCCGGACTAGCCGGGGTCCGGCGCCGCCCGCCACCATCCACCAGCGGTCGCCTTTCCACATTGCCTGGGCCGCGAACTTCGCGCCCGGCCAAGCGATGCTTGCAGCGCTGCCGCAGCGCTTCAGCACGCCATCGAACTCACGCCGTTCGGCGGCGGCCAGCAGCCACGTCCTCACAATATCCGTTCGCCTGAAACCATTCGACGGCGCTTCTCAGCGCATCCATGGCGGGCCTGGCGGAGTATCCCAGCTCCCGCGCGGCTTTGTCATGGCGCGCCCACATTTTCTTGCGGGCCATGCGGACGCCGTCGAGCGGCGCCAGCGGTTCTTTCCCAGTGATCCGCGCCAAGCCCGTGGAGACCATTGCGGCGGCGTAGGCGACGGCGTAAGGGATGCGCATGGTAGGCGCGTTCCTGCCGGTGACTTCCGCCAGCGTTTGCAGGATCTGCTGGAGCGTCATATTTTCCCCGCCCAGAATGTAGCGCTCGCCGGGGCGCCCGCGTTCGAAGGCGGCCAAATGCCCGGCAGCGACGTCGCCGACGTGGACCACATTCAAGCCGGTGTCTAGAAATGCGGGCATCGCTCCCTTCAAAAAATCCACCACCATCTTGCCGGTCGGCGTCGGCTTAAAATCGTGATCGCCGATGGGTGCCGTGGGATTCACGATCACCACGGGGAAGCCGTCGGCCGCGAACCGCAGGGCGATTTGCTCCGCCATGAACTTCGACCGCTTGTACGGGCCGGTCATCTCTTCCAGGCTCACCGGCGTGGTTTCATCGCCGGGAGTATCGTCGGGAAACCCGATGCAGCCCACGGTGCTGGTGTAGACGCACCGCTCGACGCCTGCCCGCCGCGCGGCTTCCAGCATGTTGCGGGTGCCATCGACGTTGGACCGGTACATTTCTTCCGGCCGCGCCGCCCACAACCGGTAATCGGCGGCTATATGAAATAACGTGCCGCAGCCCTCGACGGCCCGGTCCAATGACGCAGGGTCCCGCAGATCACCGGTGACAACTTCCACGCCGTCCAGCTCACGCAGCGCGCCGGCGGCGCCTGCGGGATCGCGAACCAATGCCCGGACCTTGCGGCCCAGCTCGAGCAGCCGCCGGGCTACATGCCAGCCCACGAAGCCCGCCGCGCCCGTGACTAAGGCTGGTTTCACAGAGAGGTACCTACGGAGGGTGCGCCAACCACCGCTCCGGCGACAACGTTGTTATCGAGGAGCTGCTTGGGCGAGTATTCGAAGACTGTCCTCATTCTCGCTACCGTAGTAGCCAACTCAACGTTTTAAACGGATCGCCGAGCTTGGCATTAATTCCGTACGCGGACGACGGTTCATAGCCGCAGTGCACCATGCAATCCTGGCAGCGCGGATCGTTGCCCTCGCCGTACTTATCCCACGGCGTTTTCGTCATCAAATCTTCGAACGTTTTGTGATGCGCGTCCGTGATGAGGTAGCACGGACCTTTCCATCCCTTCACGTTGTAGGTGGGATTGCCCCACGCAGTACACGGCAAGTCGCGCTCGCCTTTGAGGAAGTCCATGTACACCGGCGAAGCCACCACGGGGAAGCGCTTGGCCATTTTGTCGATGATCTTGAATTTCTCGTGAGTGTCTTCGCGCGTCAGGAACATTTCACGGTCATTGACCGCGGAGTACCCATAGCCGGGCGAGATGGTGTGGCCGTCCAGATGGAACTGCTCCAGGTACTCGAACATCTCCCAGATCTCATTCATGTCGGTCTCTTTATAGACCGTAGTGTTGGAGAAAACCTTGAAGCCGGCGGCCTTGGCGGCCCGGATACCCTCGACTGCCTGCTTGAAAACACCTTCGCGCTCCACGGCGATGTCGTGATTTTTCTCCATGCCGTCCAGGTGGACGTTGAAGACCAGATTCGGATGGGGCGTGAAATCCTTCAGGCGCCTGGCCAGGAACATGCCGTTGGTGCAGAGCTGGATGTAGCGGCCGCGCTTCAAAATCTCATTGGTCATCACACCGACATCGGGCAGCAGGAGCGGCTCGCCGCCGCAGATGGATACGACGGGCGCGCCGCACTCGTCGACCGCCTTTAGGCAATCCTCCAGGGAAACGCGGTCGCGGATGGAATCCTCGTATTCGCGAATGCGGCCGCAGCCGGTGCAGGTGAGGTTGCAGGCGTGCAGAGGCTCGAGCATGAGCACCAGCGGGAAACGCTTGTCGATCATGGGATGCGGCTTGCGCTGCTCGCTCTTGAGTGACGGGATCTGGGTGTGGATGATGCGGAACGGATTGGCGGTGTCCTCGCCGGCCAGATTTTTCTGCCACTCGGGGCGGGGCCGTATCTTGTTCTTGGCGATGTAGGCTGCCATCCCGGCTACTTGCGCTAAAGGCACTCTCATGTACGCTCCGCTCCGTTCACGGCGCGGCGGGAGGGCCGCGCGCCGTTTGCTTTCAAGTACGCAGACAAGGCCAGCACGGGGAAGGAGTGCCGGTAGTAGTGATACTGCAGGTAGAAAACTTTCGGAAATCCTGTGCCGGTGGACAGCGCTTCATCCCAGCCGCCGTCTTCGCGCTGGGTTTCCATCAGGTATTCGATGCCGTTCAGGACGCTGGAGCTGCGCGTGTCGCCGCTGGCCAGCAACCCCAGAACCGCCCAGGCGGTTTGCGAAGGCATGCTGGCGGCGGGCGTGAAGATCTGGTTATCGTAGCTGGCGCAGCTTTCGCCCCACCCGCCATCGGCGTTCTGAATGGAGCGCAGCCATTCGCCGGCACGCAGCACATGGGCTTCGCGATCACTCACGCCGGAATCGCGCAGCCCGCGGAGGGCGAGGAACGTGCCGTAGATGTAATCGACGCCCCAGCGGCCGTACCAGCTACCGTCGGGCTCCTGAGCCGCGACGAGATACTCGATGCCCCGGCGGATGGCTGGATGTTCATGCGGAACGCCGCAGGCAGCCAGCGCTTCGAGCACGCGGCCGGTGATGTCCGGGCACGTCGGGTCCAACATCGCGTTGTGATCGGCGAAGGGGACGGAGCTTAGAAACTCCCACTTGTTATCGACATCGAAGGCCGCCCAGCCGCCGTCTTTCGATTGCATGGCAAGCAGCCAGTTGACGGCGCGCCGCATGCAGGCGTCCTGTTTGGCCGCATCGGCGCCGCGCGCGCGGGCCAGGGCCAACAGCACCTGCGCGGTGTCGTCGATATCGGGGTAATATTCGTTGGCGAATTCGAAGTACCAGCCGGAGGGCTCCACGTTGGGGCGCTTGACGCTCCAATCGCCCTTGCGGCGGACTTCCTTGGTGAGCAGCCAGTCCACGCCGCGCGAAAGCATGCGCGGATCGGCCATGCCGGACTCGCCCAGGGCATAAGCGACGATCGCCGAATCCCAGACGACCGAGAAGCAGGGCTGGAAAAAGAAGCCGCGCTCGTCGTCGACCAACAGATTCATGAACTGCTGGGCCGCTTCCTGAACGTCGGGGTGGTCTTTGGGATAGCCGAGGACATCGAGTGCCATGACGACGTACATCATGGGCGGGTAGATGGCGCCGACGCCGTCGGAATAGCGCGACCGCTCGACCATCCATTTCTCGGCACGGCGGATGGCGACGTTACGCAGGGTGCGCGAGCCAAAGCGCTCCCACAGTTTGAGGATTTTGTCGCCCTTCAGAAAGAAATTGCGCCAGCTCAGGAAGCCCTCGTTGTTGGGGAACTCCAGAGGCACTCCGGGAACAAACAATTCGTCCAGGCTGAAGCCGGCGGGAACGGGGCGCCGGGGGTTCATGGCGTCGACAATGGACAGGGGGATGACGATGGCGCGCGTCCAGGACGACATCTCATAGATCAGATTGCCGAACAGCATGAGCTCCGGCGGCACCGACGGCGTGTGTTCGCGCGGATACAGGCCAAACAGGCTGAGGTTGATCTTGACGTAGCTGTTGGCGGCTTGCAGGCCACCGAGCGCGAGAATGCGCTCCCGGAGACGGGACAAGTGCGGATCGTCGTCAGCCAGTCCGGCAAGCTTGAGCGCGGTATAAGCCTTGATGGACGCGCTGATTTCCGGGGGGCCTTGCTCGTAGATATTGAAGCCTCCATCGGGCAACTGGCGCGCCAGGATGGAGCGGACGGCCCTTTCGATGCGCGGGCGCGTGGGGGGATTCCAGACACCGTTGACCGGCGGGTGCCGCCATAACTCCAACAAAATAAAGTCCGATTCGAGGGTGGTGTCGGCCGTGAGATCGGCCCACCAGTAGCCGTCGCGGTGCTGAAGGTTGGAGAGAAAGTGCACCGCGCGCCGAGTAGTTTCCTTACACCCGGTCAATAACGTGTCCGCGAACTGGAGACGAGGAGTACTCATGCTGCCGATATCTATAAAAATCCAAAAAAACCGCGGTCTAATCCCTGGCGATGGCGTGAAGTTGCACGGTGCGCGTCAGTTCCGAGGGCAAATTGAAGCGCACGTCTTCTTCCTTGATTTCCATCTCCTGGAGCGAATGATAGCCGCGGCCCTGCAAGGACGCGATCAACTCTTCGACGAGGTTCTCCGGCGCCGATGCGCCTGCGGTGACTGCCACTGTTTCCACGCCCTGCAACCATTCCGGCCGGACTTCGCCGAGGTCGTCGATCAAATGGGCCGGGACGCCCATTTTTTCACACACTTCCACCAAGCGGCGTGAATTGGAGCTATTCTGCGAGCCTACCACCAGCAGCAACTGGCACAGCGGGGCGACGGCCTTCACCGCGAGTTGGCGATTTTCCGTGGCATAACAAATGTCCTGGGCCGCAGGGCCCTGAATCTTGGGAAAACGCCGACGCAAATGGGCAACGATGTCCTGGGTTTCATCCAAACTGAGCGTGGTCTGGGTGATAAAGGCGACGCGCTGGGGGTCTTTGACTTCCAGGCGATCCACATCGTCTACGGATGAAACCAGGAACGTGGCTTCCGGGGCCTCGCCCAGCGTGCCGATGACCTCATCGTGATCTTTGTGGCCGATCAGGACGATGGTGTGGTCCTTTTTCGCGAACTTGATGGCTTCCAGGTGGACTTTGGTGACCAGCGGGCAGGTGGCGTCAATCACCTGAAGACTCCGAGCGGCGGCTTGAGTGCGGACGGACGGCGCGACGCCGTGCGCGCTGAAAATTACTCGGGCGCCGACGGGGACTTCGTCGAGTTCCTCGACGAAAACGGCGCCAGCGGCGCGCAGCTCATCCACGACGTGCTTGTTATGCACGATTTCCTTGCGGACGTAAAGGGGGGGGCCGTACACATCCAGAGCGATCTTGACGACGTCGATGGCACGCACCACTCCCGCGCAGAACCCCCTGGGCCTCAAGAGGATAATCTTCTTGGCGGCGGTTATTGGTGCGGCCTGCACGGAGGAACTCATAGGAATTTCTATTATAACAAGTTGATTTCGGGTGGCGCTTTCGACGGGCGGGGGCGGACGCCGGGTGGCGCCGGACTGGCGGCAGGTGCATCAGGCCGGCGACAGACTGGCGCGGAGCGGGCGTCTGGTTGCGTCGGGTTAGCGCCGGGTTTGGCGTTGGGTTGGCGACTGGCCGGCGTCGGGTTGCGACTGGCGAGAAACATTCGGGTCGGCGATGGGCGAGTGGGTTCGGCGATGTCTGAGGCCTGGAGGCGCGGTTCGGGCGCGCGTGGTCAGCGTCCGAGCAGCAGGCGGGCAGTAGCGGCGGTATTGGTGGACGCCAGCAGGCAGCGACGGGAGCCTTCGCGGCCTTCCACGCTCAACTGGCCGGAGGATTCCGAGACTCGGTAGGCGGTGCGGGAACAGCGGTCTTCGGCGAGGGAATCGAGCGGCCAATCGTTCTGGGCAATCAGAGAGAGGGCGCCGTCGTGGCCGATCAGGACGGTCAATCCCGAGCACGCCTCGCCACGGGCCGAAGCAGATTCGGCGGCGTCGAGGAGTTGGGAGGCGCGCTCGAGGAACTGACTCACGGGGACCTTATCGGACGGGGAGGGGCGAATCTGAGCCTTCGGTTGGGGCTGGTGGACTGCGGTCACGCGGTCTTCTTGAAGTGAATCTGCTTCCGTTTCCATAGGGTGGCACCGCGAGTCGGGGTGTGCCGGGAGGGCCGGTGATACGGTTGGGTCGCGAGGGAATGATCGCGATGGCAACCACAACGACGGCGAAAAAAAAAGACCGGGGAGCTAGGGGCCGCGGCGGTGGCGAGTTTGGACGCGGGCGCGGCGAGAGCCGGGACGGCAGCGGAAAGTACGGCCACGGGGGGAAATAGAACCGGGACGGCGGCTGAGAAGGTGGACGCGGGCGCGAACAGAACCGGGAAGAAGGCGGAGCGTGCGGTCGCGGGTGTTGTGGATGCCGCACGGGGCCAGAGCGTGGGAACACGTGTCGCCCGAGTGAGCAGCGGTGGAAAGAAGCGGGCGCCGGCGCGGAAGAAGCCGGCTGCACGCGCGACTGTGCCGAAACCTGCGACGCGAGTGGTGGCAGGGGGCGGGGCGGCGAAGGCGCAGGCCGACGTTGTGCGAAAGCTGCTGAAGCGCGTGGAACAGAAGTTGAGCGGAGACGACGTGAAGGCTTCTTTGGGAGATTACATCCGGCTGGTGCAGCTTCACAAAGAGCTGGATGAAGAGACGCCGAGGGAGATCAAAGTTACATGGGTGGAAGCGGAGGGGACGGAGAAGAAGGCGGGGGCGGACAAGGAATCCGAAAGCGGGACATAGAGTACTCGGCGCTGCCATCGCAGAAGCGGTTTCACGAATCAGCGGCGCGGTTCAAGGGGTTTTCAGGGCCGATCGGATCGGGCAAGAGCCAGGCGTTGTGCCAGGAAGCGCTGAAGCTGGCGTACATCAATGCGGGGCGGACGGGGTTGCTGGGCGCGCCGACGTATCCGATGTTGCGGGACGCGACGCAGGCGGCGCTGGTGGAGATTCTGGAGCGGAACAAAATTCCGCACGAGTGGAACCGGGCGGAAAACTTTCTGGTTCTGAAAGAAACGCGGTCGCGGATCTTGTTCAGGGCGGTGGAGGAGTTCGAGAGGCTGCGCGGGAGCAATCTGGCGTGGTTTGGGTTGGACGAGCTGACGTACACGTCCGAGGAGGCGTGGCTGCGGCTGGAAGGGCGGCTGCGGGATCCGAAGGCGACGCGGTTGTGCGGGTTCGCGGTGTGGACGCCCAAGGGTTACGACTGGGTGTATGAACGGTTCATCGCGCGGCAGGTGGACGGCTACGAGACGGTGCTGGCGAAGGCATTCGAGAACCGGTTTTTGCTAGACAAGATTCCGGACTACTACGAGCGGCTGAAGGCGAGTTACGACGGGCGGTTCTACGAGCAGGAAGTTCTGGGCTCGTATCTGGACATGCACGCCGGGCGGGTGTACTTCGGGTTCGACCGGACGAAGGACATAGCGGACGTGGCGGTGGACGCGGGGCGGCCGCTGTTATGGGCGCTGGATTTCAACGTGGATCCGATGTCGTCGTTGATCGCGCAGGTAAACGAGGGCGTGGTGACGGTGCTGGACGAGATTGTGTTGAGCCGGGCGAGCACGCAGGACGCGTGCGCGGAAATGGCGCGGCGGTTTCCGTCGCATGAGAGCGGGCTGGTGGTGTACGCGGATGCGAGCGGGGCGCGGTTGCAGACTTCGGGAACGACGGACGTAGAGATCCTGAAGAGCTTTTTGAGGGATGCGCCGTACGGAGACGTGGTGTTCAAGGTTCCGAGAGCGAATCCGGCGGTCCGCGACAGAGTCGCACTGATGAACGCGAAGTTGGAGGCGGCGGACGGGAGCAGATGCGTGCGGATTCACCGGCGGTGCGTGGAGTTGATTAAAGACTTTGAGCAGGTGAGTTACAAGCCGGGAAGCGTGGCGATCGACAAGGACCGCGATCCGCGGAGGACGCATCTTTCGGACGCGCTGGGGTATTTGGCGTGGCAGGAGTGCCGCGGCGGGATGAAGGTGGGCGAGCGGGGGCAGAGGTTGATGTGACGGCGGGCCAGCTTGAGCGTACGGGGCAAAAGGGGACAAGGCCAGAGGAGAATCGCGTGTTTGATATCGATCGGGAACATCCGGATTATTCGGCCTGGAAGGCTGTGTGGAGACAATATCGGGACCTCTATGCGGGGGGCGAGCAGTTCAAGAACAACGCGCAGAACTACCTGGTGCGGCGGCAGAAGGAACCGGGCGACGTCTACCTGGAACGGCTGGCACGAGTGTTTTACGAGAACTATATCGGATCGATCGTCGACTGGTATGGGGCCACGTTGTTCCGGCGCGAACCGGCGCTGACGTTTGAGGGGAGCAGCGCGCGGGCCCGGGAGTTCTACGGTTCATTTGTCGAGGACGTGGACGGCAAGGGGACGGCGCTGGCGGATTTCTTCCGCAAACAGTTTTTGGACGCGTTGGTGACGGGCGGGAGTTACACGCTGGTGGATTTTCCCCGCGTGGAGGGTTTGGCGGGGAGCCGCGGAGAGGAAGACGCGTTGGGAGCGTCGCGGGCGTATCTGGTGGATTACCCGGCGGAGGACCTCATCAATTGGAGTCTGGACGATCACGGCAACTACGAATGGGTGGTGCTGCGGACTTCGTCGATCAGAAAAGAGCGCGTCGAAGACGATGCATGGCGCGAAGAGCGGCGCTGGGCCTATTACGACCGGACGAATTTCCGCATTTACCAGAAGGTGGGGGAGTCGGCGGAGCTGATCGATGAGGGGACGCACGGGTTGGCGAAGTTGGGGCAAGTGCCTCTGTTCGGAATGAGGATTCCGCAGGGATTGTGGATGGTGAATCGGGCGGGGCTGTTGCAGATCGAGCATTTCAATAAATCGAACGCGCTGTCGTGGGCGCTGACGATGGGGTTGTTCGCGATGCCGGTAATCTACTCCGAACGAGAGTGGAGCCAGATGGTGGGCGAGAGTTACTACATCCAACTGGGCCCGGAAGACCGGTTTGGGTGGACGGAGCCGGAGGGCAAGGTTTTCCAGATCGCGGCGGACAATCTGACGCGATTGCAGGAGGAGATCTACCGGGTGTGTTATCTGGGGCACGCGGGCGGGTCGTTGAGCCGGCGCGGTACGCAATCGGGGTTGAGCAAGCAGCTTGATTTTTCGATCACGCAGGAAGTGCTGCGGGCGTACGGCGACGCGGTGAAGGATCAAGTGCGGCGCGTGTTGAAGGCGGTGAACGCGGCGCGCGAGGACGGGATGGAGATCGGCGTGACGGGGATGGACGAGTTCGACATCGCGGATTTTTCCAACGAGCTGGGCGATGCCAAGGAGTTGCTGGCGCTAGATGTGGGATCGCCGACGTTGAAGAAAGAGATCGGGAAGAAGCTGGCGCTGAAGTATCTGGCGGATGCTCGGCAAGACGTGAAGGACCGGATTGTTGGGGAGATTGAGGCCGACGGCGCGTAGAAGACGGGTGTTGTGGACGGGGCAAAAAAGGGGACAGGCTAGTCTGCCCACGCGGCGGTGGGGATTGCTGCATGAACGTAGTTTGCGGCGCCGTGGGACGGACTAGCCTTTCCCTTTCTTGCGAGGTGGAAAACGTGGACGGGATAAAACATACGGATGAGATTCGCGAAGTTGTGATGGCGGTGATGGCGGAGATGCTGCCGCGGCAGGCGGAGTTGGACGCGGAGAAGACGCGGCGGGAGGCGTTGGAGCTGCGCGTCAACGAACTGATCGCGGACAACTCGAAGGCTCGGGCGGCGGCGGATTCGGCGGAGCAGAACGCGGCGGTGCGGGCGGAGCTGCAGAAGTTGGGGGTCGTCAAATTGGACTTGGCGTATCGCGCTGTTAAGGACGACTTCGAACGGCTGGAAGACGGGCGGGTGGTGGCGAAAGGCGGCGGCGCGGTGCGGGATTATCTGGCGCAATTCGTGGCGGAGAATCCGGAGCTGTTGCCGGCGCGGTTGGGGGGCGGATCGGGGGCGGGCACGGGACAGCGCGGCCGCATGGAAACGCCGGTGGATTTGGACAAGATCCGTCCGGGAATGAGCCCGGAGGAGATGGAGCGGGTGCGACAGGAAATCGTAAGGGTCGCGTCGCAGACGCTGCGGGGAATGTAGGGTAAATCATTTTGAGGCAGGACAAGTTGAGGCAGAGCTAAGGAGAATACATGGCAGCAATTACATCGGCAAATGTAGCGAACGCGATTGTGAAGCTGGTGGCGGCGGATGCGCTACCGGCGTTGATGGGGAACCTGGTGATGGGGAACCTGGTCAATCGCGACTATGAACAGAGCGTGGCCCAGGCGGGCGACACGGTGAATGTGCCGATTCCGCCGACGCTGGTGGCGAACAATATCGCCGAAGGCGGCACGGTAACAACGCAAAACCCGAACCTAGGGAATGCGCAGATTGTCTTGAACACGCACGCGGAGGCGACGTTCCAGGTTCCGGACGTGACGAAGATTCTGGCGGTACCGGATCTTCTGAAGCTGTACATGCAGCCGGCGGTGGTGGCGTTGGCGGAACGGATCGAATTGGACCTATTGGCGCTATACGCGCAGTTCAACGCGAACACACCGGTGGGCACGGGCGGCACAGCGCTGACGGAAGCCACGGTGGACGCGGCCGAAACGGCGCTGTTCAACGCTAAGGTTCCGGCTAGCGCCGCGAAATACCTGGTGGTGGATGCGAACGCATATTCGGCACTGCGGCAAATTCCTCGGTTCAGCGAGTACCACACGGCGGGCGAGGCAGGATTGCGGGCGCTGGTGGATGGAGCGGTGGGCAAGATGAAAGACTTCTACATCTTCCGCTCGCAGTTCGTGGCGCACACGGGAAGCACTACAGTGACTTCGCATAACCTGGCGTTCGCGAAGAATGCGATCGGCCTGGTGGTGCGCCGGCTGCCGCAGCCTCTACCGGGGACGGGCGCCATCGCGGAGTACGCGGAGCTGGGCAACTTCGGCATGCGCGTGACGATGAGCTACCAGCCGAACACTCTGGCGCAGCAATTCACGGTGGATGTGCTGTACGGCGCGGGCGTGCTGCGGAACAAAAACGCGGTTCGGGTAAGCAGCTAGCCACACCGCTCCCTGACGTCGCGGCCCGGTTTGCCGAGTCGCGCGTTGGGGACGCCGGTGTGAAATGGCGGTGCTCGAAGGGTTGTTGGGTGACGGTGTGGCAGGAGAGAACGAGGAATCTTATGGCGCTGATGACGGATGGCAATCCGAACGGAACGGAAGAGTTACGGGTGTATGAAGCGTCGATTCTGAGCGTGTCTCACATGGAGGAGATCGACTTGGACGCGAAACTCGGTTTGGCCACCGAGGAGGTGTCTCAGGAAGTCCTCGACATGTTGCTGGGGCACGATCCGGCGGCGGTTGGGCTGGACGGCGGGCGGCGGACGATCGGGGTCTCCGATGTGGTGGTGACACCGCAGGTGAAGCGATGGCACGCGCTGCACACACTGAGCGTGGTGTACAGGGATGTGTATCACAACCAGCTCAACGACCGCTATCGCATGAAGTGGGAGGAGTACCGGACGCTATCGAGGGAGGCCCGGGAGCAGGCGATGCGGTTTGGAATAGGTCTGGTGACGACGCCGATTCCGCGGGCGGGGCTTCCGAGCTTCAGCGTGGTGGCGGGTCTGATTGCGGCGACAACCTACTATGTGCGCGTGAGCTGGGTGGGGGCGAACGGCCAAGAAGGAGCGGGCAGCTTTCCGACGACCTATCTGACGGTGGACGGGAGCCGCCTGGTGGTGACGCCGCCCAGCGCGCCGACGGTTGCGACGGCTTGGAACGTGTATATCGGGCTGACTTACGATTCCTTGATTTTGCAGAATGCGGCGCCGATTTCGACGGGAGTGTCGTTCACGCTTCCGGCCGGGGGGCTGGTGGTGGGGCGGGCGCCGGGCGGCGGGCAAGCGCCGGACATGTACGTGACGGGCGGACGGTTGCTGAGGCGGGGGTAGCGCATGGCACAGACGGCAAGCATTACGGCTCGCAAGCTGGTTGCGTTGTTGGCATCGCCGGATGCGGGGCTGGGTCCGGTGGTGGCGCGCATCTCGGAAGACGCGGGCGTGGAACTGGCGGCGATTCCCGCGGAGAGCGTAGTTCATCAAAACGCGCCGTTCGCGCTGGCGGAGCGGAGCACGGTGGTGAAGTATCCGGTGGTCCATGTTTACGTGGACCGCGTGCAGAATCTGCTGACGGAGAAGTTCCGGCGCTTTTCGGGAAAAGTGCGGACGGTGGCGGAGGTGCGCGTGTCGCAGGACCGGATGGAGGGGTTGGAAGAACAGATCCGGTTATATGTGGACGCGGTGACGCAGGTGCTGGACACGAACCGGGGATCGTGGGGCGAGGGGATGTTCTTCACGGGCGGGTATGAAGTGAAGTTCGACGCGATTCAGCACGGCGGGAGGAATTTCCTGCAGATGGCGCGGGTGAGCTTTGAGGTGGATTTGTCGAGCTAGGCGGGAGAAAACGCATTCATGTCATGTTACGTATCGTCGAATAACAACCGGATTTACGTGGGATTGGAGTCCGTTTACGGCCAGGTACTGGCGGTGACGGAGCAGAACCGGATTCCAGCCGTGAAACTGGGAGCCCGGCAGACGCCGGTGACCACGGAACGCCGCGATAAAACAGGCGGAAGAACGTTCGTGGGGTTGCCGAACGCGATCCGCAAGAAAACGGGATATGAACTCAGCACGTTCATGACGGCATGGAACGATCCCGCGTTCGCGCCGACGCACGGGCCTCTGTTTCAGGCCGCGATGGGCGGGCCGCCGGTTTCGTTTGCCGGAGGAACGGTGGCGGCCACAGACGGAGTGACCAGCGTGACATTCGCCGCGGTGCACGGACTGATGCCGGGGCAGGGCGTGACGAGCGGCGGCGACATTCGCTTCGTCGCGGGGGTGCAAGACGCGACTACGGTGTTTGTCAACGCGCCCTTCACACAGAGTCTGGCGGCGGGGGCGGCGATGGGGCCGACGGTGACCTATGTTTTGGCAAACGATTTGGGGAGCGTCAGCATTTTCGATTACTGGGATCCGGTGACAGCCGTGCAGCGAGTTCTGAATGGCGCGGCGGTGGACCGCATGCGGGTCAAAGTGAACGGGGATTTTCACGAGTTTGGCTTCGCGGGTCCGGCCAGGGACTTGCTGGATAGCGCGAGTTTTGCGAGTGGACTGGGGGGATTGACGGCGTTTCCGGCGGAACCGGTGAGCACGGGATTCGATTACACGATTGTGCCGGGGCACTTGGGGCAAGTGTGGATGGGGGCGACGCCGTCGCAGTTTCTGACGCTGACCGAGGCGGAGTTGGTGCTGGAGAACAACGTGGAGCCGCGCGTCAGGGAGTTCGGGAGCGACGCGGCGCAGTGCATCACGGCGGGCGTGCGAGGCGTGCGGCTGAACTTCAGCGTGTTCGAGGACGACGATGCAGCGACGCAAGGTTTGTACCAAGCGGCGCGGCAACGGTCTCCCGTGGGAGTGATGTTGCAGTTGGGGCAGCAGGGCACGCAATTGTTCGGGGCCTACATGCCGGCGATGCTGCCGGAAGTTCCGGAGTTCGACGATTCAGAGACGCGGTTGCAATGGCGGTTCCAAAGCAGCCGGGCGCAGGGAACGGTGAATGACGAACTGTATATCGCGTTTGGATAGGGGTTCACTTTTGGATAAAGGCTCCGGGGGCGGCACGGGCGCCAGCTACGACAGCGCCGTGTGGTTCGACGCGGCGGCGGTGGCGGGCGTGCGATTCGCGGTGGCGAGAATTTCGCTGGGGCGGCGGATCGAACTGGCGCGGAAGATGCGCGAGATCGGGCGCAAGGCGGAATTTCTGGAAGCGGGCGGCGCTGCTGGAAAAGACGCGGGCGGGAAGATCGAGGCGGCGGTGATCGCTGGCGAGATCGACCGCGCGTATCTGGAGTGGGGGTTGGTGGCGATCGAGGGGCTGACCATCGACGGAGAGCCGGCGACGCCGGCCATGGTGATCGAGCGCGGGCCGGTGGAACTCGGCGCCGAAGCGCTGACGCGCGTAAAGGCCGAGTGGGGCTTGAGCGAGACCGAAAGAAAAAACTGATCGTCGCATTCCATTTTATTCAAGGGGGCCGGGACGGAACGGCGCCTGCCGGGTGGAGGTGCGAGCAGTGCAGACGGCAAGGGCTGGAAACGGCACGGCGGTGCGGGTGGCTTCCGGAAGAAGCGCGCGGGCCGCGGCGGATTGTGTGGGCGCGCGGGCGGACGTCATTGGACGAGTGCCCGACGTCGGCGATCCGGCCGGAAAGCGTGGAGTGGGTGGAGAAGTTTCTGATGTGGAAACTCGCGGGCGGAGGCGACTTGTTGGCACTGCCGGCGCGCGACGCGGATGCGTACCTGACGTTGGAAAAAGAATGGAGAGAGACGCGGGATGGCAACGAATAACTGGCTCAATGGCGGTGTACGGGACGGGTTTGCCGAGATGTTGGCGTCCACGGGCTTGACGGCGAATATGTCCGAACAACTGCAGCGTCTGCGCGCGATCAACGACGTGCTGGGACAGCAGCGGACGGACGTACGAAACCCGGCGGGGACTCCGTCGAGCGGAAGTACGGGCGGCGGGGGCTCCGCTCTGGGCGCGATCGGAAGCCTTCTGGGAGGCGGGTTGGGGTTGTCGCCGCTGCTTTCCGGACTCGTGAGCATTTTCGGCGGCGGGGAAGAGCCGAGCGCGCCGCCGGCGATGGTTCCGTACTTCAAGCCGGCGCCGGTGCGAATGAACGCCGGAATCAGCGCGGACGGCGGCGCGGTTCCGTTCGCCGTCGACTTTGCGCAGGGCGGCGCGCCGCGGCCGGTTCAGGCGGCTCCGGCACAGATCACGGTGCAGGTGCAGGCGATGGACAGCCGGTCGTTTCTGGATCACAGCGACGACATCGCTCGGGCGGTGCGCCAGGCGAT
>CAMAUG010000036.1 GCA_945861255.1 Candidatus Sulfopaludibacter sp. SbA3 | reverse complement strand
TTGACCTCCGTCTGAAATTTGCCGCGGTCCGCCGCAGGTTGGAGGCGTGCGACGCGGCTGCCGCACAATCCTTGCGCCTTCGGTTAAGCCGCGCGCGCACCCGCCTCGCGCCGCTGGACGCGCACTTGAAACAGCTCAGTCCGCTGACGATTCTGGAGCGCGGCTACGCCATCGTGGAGCACGGCGGAAAAATCGTAAAATCGCCGGAAGACGCCCCGGTGGGCGCGGAAATCGATGTCCGCCTAGCCCAAGGAAAGATCGTGGCCTTGGTTCGCTAATCCTCCAACGACACAGTCGATAACCAACTTTGACATTTTCTGCTATAGGGGCTAACCTCACGTTAGAGTTCGTCGAAACGTCTCAATGAACGTGTCACTCACTTCCGAGCTGGAACAACTGGTCAACGCCAAGGTCGCCTCCGGTATGTATCAAACCGCGAGCGAGGTCGTGCGCGAAGGCTTGCGCCTTTTGGCGGAGCGTGACCAGCGGCTTGAGGCACTGCGACGAGGTGTTCGTGCCGGATTCGAAGCAGTGGATCGTGGCGAATATTCCGACTACAACGTAAGCACGATTCACGAACTGGTTGACCGCGTGAAATCGCGAGGGAAACAGCGCCTGTCCGCCGCGCGGGCAAAAATCCGCAGAACGTGAAGAAGCTCCGCATCTCCGCGGCCGCGGAGCATGACCTCGACCAGATCTGGCTGTACATCGCGACGAACTCCGCAAGTCTTGAACGAGCGAATAAATTCGTGGAGTTGCTCACGAAACGCCTCTTGGTGCTTGCCGCCGCACCCGGAGCGGGAACCGTCCGCGATGAAATTGAGGCGGGCGTCCGGGCTCTGCCCATTGGCGACTACATCGTTTACTACCGCGAGGCCAAGAAACACATCATCGTTTCCAGAATCATTCACGGTAGCCGTGAACAAGGTACGGCCTACACAAGTGGGCAATAGAGTTCGCCGTCGGCAAGATCTGGATTCCGAAACCGCGTCAGACCACTTCAGGAGCGATTTGGCGATTCCTCCAATAGTAAGTGGGCGTTAGCCGCGCCGATCCGGCCCATGCGCTACTCCAGCCGGTAATTCGGCGCTTCCTTGGTGATAATCACGTCATGCACGTGACTCTCACGCAAGCCCGCCGAGGTCAGCCGCACGAACTTCACGTTCGCGCGCAGTTCGCCGATGGTGGCGCATCCGCAGTAGCCCATGCCCGCGCGCAGGCCGCCCACTAGTTGGTAGACCAGATCGGCCAACATGCCTTTGTACGGGACGCGGCCCTCGATGCCTTCGGGAACCAGCTTGCCGCCTTCGGAAGCGTCTTGCGAATAGCGGTCGGCTGAACCCTGCGACATGGCCCCCATCGAACCCATGCCGCGATAGCTCTTGAATGTGCGGCCCTGATAGAGAATCGTCTCGCCTGGCGATTCCTCGGTTCCCGCCAGCAGGCTGCCGATCATCACGCAATCGGCGCCGGCCGCGATGGCCTTGGTCACGTCGCCAGAAAATTTGATGCCGCCGTCGGCGATCAGCGGCACGCCCGTGCCCACCGCGGCCTTGGCGCATTCGGCGATGGCGGTGATCTGCGGCACGCCCGCTCCGCTCACCACGCGCGTGGTGCAGATGGACCCGGGCCCGATGCCCACCTTCACGCCGTCCACGCCCAGCGCAATCAGGTCGCGCGCGCCTTCATATGTCGCGACGTTTCCCGCGATCAATTGGACGTCCGGTAGTGCGTGCTTCACCGCCTTGATCGCCTCCATCACGCGGCCGCTGTGGCCGTGCGCGGAATCGATGGCCAGCAAATCCACCTTGCGCTTCACCAGCTCCTGGGCGCGCTCCACGCAATCGCCGGCGGAGCCGAGTGCCGCGGCCACACGCAAACGGCCCTGCGCGTCTTTCGCGGCATTCGGATACTTCAATTTCTTCTGGATATCCTTTACCGTGATCAAGCCTTTCAGGTAATAGTGTTCATCCACCACCAGCAATTTTTCAACGCGATGCTGGTGTAGAATCGCCTCGGCTTCTTCAAGCGTGGTGCCCACTCCAACCGTGATGAGGTTCTCCTTCGTCATCACGCTTGAAACCGGTAGATCGTAGCGGGTCTCGAAGCGTAAGTCCCGGTTGGTCAGGATGCCCACCAGCTTGCCGTTCTTGGTCACCGGAACGCCGGAGATGCGATAGCGTTTCATCACTTCGAGCGCGTCGGAAATCTTGTGCTCAGGGTCGATGGTCACCGGGTCCACGATCATGCCGCTCTCCGAGCGCTTCACCCGGTCCACTTCCTCGGCCTGCCGTTCGATGGTCATGTTGCGGTGAATGACGCCGATGCCGCCCTGCTGCGCAAGCGCGATCGCCAGATGCGATTCCGTAACCGTATCCATGGCCGCGCTGACAATGGGAATGTTCAGCCCGATCTTGCGCGTGACCCAGGTGCGGGTATCGGTTTCCGCCGGGACCACGTCGCTACGCGCGGGCAGCAACAGGATGTCGTCAAACGTTAGGCCTTCCGGAATGATGTCGGGGATCATGCGCGTGTATTCATACATGATACAACCGGAATTATGGCGACATGCTACTCAATCGCCGAATTCGCCGCCCTGCGCCGGACTAGCGGAATTCGGGGATTGAGTAGTCTGTCCCCTTAATTCGGCCTCTGCTACACTGAAGTTTCCCCATATGATTTCCGCAACACATCTGCGTCCCGGCATGGTCATCAAGTGGAATAACGAACTATTTTCCATTTTCAAGATGGAGCATCGCACGCCGGGCAACTTGCGCGGCTTCGTGCAGGTGAAGATGCGTAGGTTCAGCTCCGGCACCATGATCGAGCACCGCTTCTCATCGGAAGACAAGGTGGAAAGAGCATCGCTCGACCAACATGAAATGGAGTTCCTCTATGACGACGGCGAGTATTTCCACTTCATGAACATCGAGACCTTCGAGCAGATGCACCTGACGCGCGATTTTCTCGGCGACGCCACCAACTTCCTGATCCCCAACCTGAAAGTGGAAGTGGAGTTTTATGAAGGCGCGCCCATGGGCATTGAACTGCCGCCGACCGTCGATCTTACCGTGGTCGAAACCGAGCCCGGCCTGAAAGGCGCGACCGTCTCTAACGTCACCAAGCCGGCCAAGACCGAAACCGGCCTGATCGTGCAGGTACCCCCGTTCATCAACGAAGGCGAGAAAATCCGCGTTTCCACTTCGGAGATGGCCTACCTGGAACGAGCCTGATCCAGACGCCCGGCTATTTCCGCGCTCTCGGATGGGCTTTGTCGTACACCGCCATTAAATCCGTGAGCGAAACCTGCGTGTACTTCTGTGTGGTGGAAAGCTGCGCGTGCCCCAGCAATTCCTGAATCGCGCGAAGGTCCGCACCGTCCGATAGCAGGTGCGTTGCGTAGGCGTGACGCAGACTGTGCGGATGCAAGGAAGCGCCCGAAATCATGCGCGCGTAAAATTTTACGATTTCCCGCGTGCTGTGATCCGTCAGCCGGCTGCCGCGGTGGTTGACCAGCAACGCCCGCTCGCCCTGCGCGGCGGCGCGTTTCGCCAGATATTTCTCGAGCGCCGCGGCGGCCTTTGTCGCGAACGGCACCTGGCGCTCCTTGCGGCCCTTGCCCAGCACCCGGACCCAGCGCTCCCGCAAATCGAAGTCTTCCACGTTTAACGCCACCAGTTCGCTCACGCGTAGGCCGCAGCCGTACAGGAGTTCGAAAATCGCCAGGTCGCGTTCGGGGTACGGTCGCTTGAAGCTGTCGAGCGCCACGCCATCCACAAGCGCGTTGGTCTGCTCCGCGGTGGGCGCCGCGGGAATGCGCCCGGGCGCCTTGGGCGTGCGTAGCAGCTTCGCGACGTTGGTGGCCACCGTTTTTTCACGCACCAAATACTGAAAGAATGAGCGCGCGGCCGCCAGCTTTCGGCGCACCGATAGGGGGTCCAGCTTTTTCCCGTGGAGGCCGGCCAGCCATTCGCGCAACAGGTGCACGTCGATCGCCGCGGGCGCCGGCGGCTGTGCACTGGGGGGAGAGAAAAACTCGAGAAATTGCGTCAGATCGGATCGGTAGTTTCGAATGGTGTGCGGCGATGCGTTGCGCCGGACCAGCTCCGCCATGTATCGCTCGATGGCCGCGCCCAATTCAGAAGCAGAGGCGGGTCCCATCAGACCGCCGGCCGCCGCGTGTGCCAATCCGTCACCTGTTGATAGGCATGCGCCAGCGCCAACACCCGTGATTCCGCGAAGCGCGGACCCGTAATCTGAACGCCGATGGGCAATCCCTCGCGCGTGAACCCGCACGGGATGGAAACAGTAGGGAGCCCGAAAACATCGAAAGGCTGGGTGTTGCGCAGGGACAGTATCACGCTGCCCGGCCCAGGAATGTCTGGCTTGGATTCCTGTTCAACGGTCGTGGGGTTGATTGGCGTGGTGGGTGTCACCAGCAGATCCACGCTGGAAAACACCGCGCTCACGGCCCGGCGCAATCTGTCCAGCTCGCGGCGCGCCGCCGAGTACGCCGCGGCGCTGATGTTCACCGCGCCCTCCAACCGTTGGCGCGTGCTGGGCTGGTAGAGTTCGGGGGACTTTTCCAAATAGGGCCGATGGTAAGTGTAGGCTTCAACGCCTACGATGGGCAACGTCTGATACGCAGGAAGCTCGGTCTCGCGAACACCGCTGGTCAGTTTTCCTAGAGTACTCAGTGCCGCGTTCACGGCGCTCTCAATCTGCGGATCAATGCGTTCGAAGAAGAGCCGCCGGACCACGCCAATCTTCAGCGCCGCCGGCTTGGCGTTCAGGCCCGCCGAGTATCGTTCCACCGGAAAATCGACGCTGGTTGTCTCTTGCGAATCGTAACCGGCGATCGCTTCGAGCAGCAGCGCCGCGTCGGCGGCCGTGCGGCACAGCGGCCCGATGTGATCCAGCGACCAGGACAGTGGCACCACGCCGCGCGTGCTCACTCGCCCATACGTCGGTTTCAGGCCCGTCAGGCCGCAGTACGCAGCCGGCTGGCGGATGGAGCCGCCGGTATCGGACCCCAACCCGCCGAAACACATTCCCGCCGCGACCGAGGCTGCCGTGCCTCCGGACGACCCTCCCGCGATGCGCTCCTGATTCCACGGATTGTGCACCGCGCCGAAATGGCTGGGTACGGATGTTCCGCCGTAGGCGAACTCGTGCATGTTTTGCTTACCGATCAGGACCGCGCCGGCACGTTTTAGCCGGATCACGACTTCGGCGTCTTCCGTGGGAACGCGATCCGCGAACACGGCGCTGGCGCACGTGGTTTTGACGCCCGCCGTGTCGATCAAATCCTTCAACCCGATAGGAACGCCGTGCAGCGGCCCGCGCCATATTCCGCGACTGGCCTCGGCGTCCAGCTCACGCGCCTGCGCCATAGCCCGATCCGTCATCACGGTAATAAAGGAGTTGAGTTTCGGATTCAGTCGTTCGATGCGCTCCAGGCACACGCGCGTCAGTTCCACGGGTGAGATCTTGCGTCTACGGATTTGATCGGACGCTTGCGCGAGAGTCCACTCGGTGGGTTGTGCGGCCAGCACCGCAACGGGCGCCGCAAGCAGCGCCGCCAATACGTCCCGCCGGGTCAAGTCACGTGGCATGACGCTTGTCATTATCTCAGACGGAAACGCACAAGTATTCCTCCAGTGCCGCTAAGGCGCGGCGGCACACTTCGGTTTGCCGCGTTTTCTTATCGCGCGGCGGTTGCTCCAGCTTCGGCAGCAGATCGAACGTAATATTCGCCGGCTGGTAGCTGGTGGGATCGGCGCCGGAGACGTAGTGGCACAACGACCCCACCGCCGTTTGCCGCGGGAACGCGCGCGTGGCTTCGCCGATTGCCAGCGCCGCGGCGGCTCGCCCGGCCACCAGCCCGGTTGCGATGGATTCAACGTAGCCCTCAACGCCCGAAAGCTGCCCCGCGAAGATAACATCCGGCTGCGTCCGCATCTGCAACGTGGGCGCCAGCAGCGCCGGACCGTTGATATACGTGTTGCGATGCACTTGGCCGAAGCGCAAAAACTCGGCGTGTTCCAGGCCGGGAATCATCCGCAGAACGCGCTCCTGCTCGCCGAACCGCATGTGGTTCTGAAAACCGACCAGGTTGTAACTGCCCGCGCGCGCATTCTCCGCGCGCAGTTGCACCACGGCGTATGGGCGGCGGCCCGTACGCGGATCGGTCAGCCCCATCGGCTTCATTGGCCCAAAGCGCAGCGTGTCGCGCCCGCGCCGCGCGATTTCCTCCACCGGCAGGCACGCCTCAAAGTAATGGACACGATCTTCGCCGATATGCGCGGGCACGCTTTGCGCCGCCAGCAGCGCATCGACCATCGCCTCGTACTGCTGCTTGTCCAGCGGGCAATTGACGTAGTCGTCGGTGCCGTCGAGCGATTTTCCGTAGCGCGACGCGCGGAACGCGATCGACATGTCGATCGATTCGGCATCGACAATAGGGCTGATGCTGTCGTAGAAAAACAAACGCTCGGACCCCGTCAGCCGTGCGATCTCCTGAGCGAGCGCATCCGAGGTCAGTGGCCCGCTGGCGACGATCCAGATCTTGTCCCCATTAAGCGACGTGACCTCTTCGCGCCGGATCTCAATCGCTGGTTCCGCCTCCAGCATGCTCGTGATTTCCGCCGCGAACAGTTCCCGGTCCACGGTGAGGGCATGCCCCGCCGGTACTCGTGTGCGCGGCGCAATGTCACCGATCAACAGCGACCCCAGCCTCCGCAGCTCTTCCTTCAACAACCACGGCGCCGTGTTCACCTGCTCACTCTTGAGCGAATTGCTGCAAACCAGCTCTGCCAGCCGCTCCGTCTTGTGCGCGGGCGTCTGCCGCACGGGCCGCATTTCATATAGCACGGCCCTGCCACCGGCGCGCGCCACTTGCCAGGCAGCCTCGCAGCCCGCCAGTCCGCCGCCGATGATGTGAATTTTGCGTGTCATGGCTTAGAGGCGCTGCCGCCAGAGCGCTAAAGCGCGTGTGAGAGCAGGTTCATACCAAGTCTTGAAACGGCTTTTCGCTCCAGCTTGTGTATCCCTGTAATTGACTTGGAAAAAACTCTCCGAGGAGCAAATCGGTGTTTGGCCAGACGGAACGAGCATGAGAATGCCTGCCGCGACACCGCGATAACTCGGGCCTATTCCGTGAAGTGACAGAACAATCCGAGAGTGGTCATTTGTCGTTTTTAGGCCGAATTCGTAGCGGCTATGAATCGGGCGCAGATTCGGCTCGTAGCCAAAGTGCCTTGCTGCAGCATGTACCCACTTAAATAGTTCGATGTCTGCTACTCCAGCATCAGTTACAACCAGTGAAAACGCGAACTCCCTATTGTAGCGGCCGATTTCATTATCGAGGGTGTCTCGTATTTGCGCGGCCCGTTCCATCCCGATTCTGAAAAGTGTCGATACCATCGCAGTTGTGGGTTCCCAATACTTTGGGACCTGATCGTTCGCCAGAACTAACAGTCTTCGAGCTGCCTCGATTTCTTGTTCTATGGTTGCAGGCTCCCCCAGTGCCGTCTGCTTGACCCCCGGCAGCGCCTGCAACGCGCGCAGCACATCGCGACGCTGCGCCTGCACAAACAGCGAAACCAGAGCGCCAAGGTTACCGCGATCCGCCGCCTCCAACGCGTCGATGTAGCGTGTTCGCTCATCGCGCGTGATCAGCATCGGAAAGCCGCGAGCCTTCAGAAACAGCAAGCTCGCGATCAACCGGGCGACTCGTCCGTTGCCATCGCTAAATGGATGAATCTGCGAAAACGCATGGTGTAGCCATGCTGCCTCCACTTCGGGAGAAACGCCCGCTGCGGCGTGCCGTTGATGGAATTCGATCATTCGATCCATCTCGGCGGCGACGTGTTCCGGGGGGCAGTACTCGTGGACACCGCCATCCGTGCGAGTTGGATTATTAGGTTGCGTCTTGTAGACGCCTTTCGAGAGTTCTTTTTCACAAATGTTGCCGGATGGATCTCGAACAGTATACGTTTTCTGATGGCGCAAGAGAGCTTGGTGCACGTCCTTTATGTATCCAACGGTCAAGGGTCGTTCTTGCCTAACGAAAGAAAAGAGCCCCTCCAGGGCATCCAGGTGAGCGTGAAGAATCGCGGCCAGATCCTCACGATCTCTATTTGTCGCTTCGTGCGGAATGAGCGACGCCTCGATTCCGCGTTCGATGAGCGTCTCGGTGACGCCTCGATCCAGCGTGTAAAGACCCTCAATGATCCCAGTCTCGATGGCCCATTCCCGACTGAGCCGTCGTGTAAACTCCGCAACCTCAACATCACTTGCGAGTGCGGAGCGTTGGTCTTCCCACACCGCCAGAAGCGGCTGAAGCTCTCCATCGCTGAGTGCACTGAGATCGCTCGGAAGATCCGCAATCGGGGACCATGGGAAATTGTCGGGCATCCGTAGCTATCTTATCGGATCGCGATTGGCGCTACCGTCGCGCCCTTCCGCTTCAGTGACTCGATGATGAACGCGAACCAGTTCACGCGCCTCAGGCGGTGATTCATGTTCTGGAGAGCCTCAGTCGTCGCTGCCGAAAATATTTCCGATCGCCCCCAACGGCGAGCGTTCGTCGCCGCCGGAGCGGTAAGGCGCCAGTTCCCGCCGCATCTTCTGCAGCGTCATGCTTTGCACGATCACGCGGCCCGGCCCCGTCAGCGTCGCCAGGAAAAGCCCCTCGCCGCCGAAAATCGCCGTGCGGATGCTGCCGACGAATTGAATGTCGTAGTTCACCGATTCATCGAACGCCACGATGGATCCCGTGTCCACCTGCAGCGATTCGCCTGCCTTCAATGTGAATTCCACGAAATCCCCGCCCGCGTGGATGAACACCGTGCCGGGCCCGGTGAGCTTTTCCAGAATGAATCCCTCTCCGCCGAAGAATCCCGCGCCCAGCCTCTTCACCAGCGCCAGATTCAACTGCACGCCGGCTTGCGCCACCAGAAAACTGTCGCGCTGCACAATGACGCTTTGACCGGCGCGCAGGTCGAAGGCTTGAATGCGGCCCGGATAGCTTCCGGCGAATCCCACTTCTCCCGGCGTACTGGAGCGGAAATACGTCAGAAACAGCGATTCGCCCATTGCCTTGCGTTTGAGAGCGCCCCAGATCTTCTCACCCAACGTGTCGCCGGTCATGCGCGTTTCCCACTCCACTTGCGGCTGTTTGTAAAGCATCTTGCCCGCTTCGGCGAACAGTTCCTGGCCGGGCTTCAGCCGTACGCGGATTAACTGGAGATTGTCGCCTTCAATCGTGTATTCCAGCGCCTGAGGTTGTAATCCGGCTCCGGCTGGACCGGCCCCGGCGGGCGCACCGCAACCGGCGCAGAAGCGGGCCTTTTCATCCAGGGCGGCTCCACACTTTGTACAGTAGGTCATGGTTCTTTTTCTACCATATGGGGCTGGTTTGTGAGAAACGCGCAGAGCCGCCAGCCGCGGCGCCACACCCGCGGCGCCACACCCGCGGCGCCACACCCGCGGCGCTACATCCGCGGCGCTACATCCGGGGCGCCAGACCCGCGACCCACGCCCGCGATCGCCACACGCGACGCCACACCCGCGACGCTACGCCATGGAGGAACTCGGGACTTAGCCGCGGCCGGCGTCAAAAGTTCAACCTGGCTCTGCTAAAATCAGAGTTCGCCCGGCATTTCAACGGAAACGTCAAGCGAAAAGGGAGAGCGCTTGGCCGCCCAACCATCTAGAATCGTCGCCATCTATCCGGGTTCCTTCGATCCCATTACCAGTGGGCACCTGGATCTGATCGAGCGCGGCAGCAAGCTGGCGGACCGGCTGATCGTAGCTGTCCTGGAGAACCGGCGCAAACAGTCGTTGTTTTCGGTGGAGGAGCGCGTGGAAATGTTGACCGAGGTGGTGAAGCCGTTCCCGAATGTCGAAGTGGGCTGGTTCCACGGCCTGCTGGTGGACTACGTGAAATCTCGCGGCGCAAATTTTATCCTGCGTGGGATCCGGGCCATCTCGGATTACGAATACGAATTGCAGATCGCGCACATGAACCGGCGCTTAAGTCCCGGTGTGGAGACGGTTTTCTTGATGGCGGGCGAAGCGTACTCTTTCGTCAGTTCGCAACTGGTGAAGGAAGTGGTTTCCTTGGGCGGCGATGTTTCCGGCCTGGTGCCGCCGCTCGTCGAAGAACGTCTGAAGCGCCTGATGGCCGCGCCGAGGTAAGCAAATATGGAAGGAGCAACACAACGCATGCAAACCGCGCAAGCACTGGCTGAAAGAATTTCCCTGATCAGCGTCTCGTCCACCATGAAGGTGGCGGCCGACGCCGATCGCCTGCGCAGGGAAGGGCACGACGTGGTCGATTTCGCAGCGGGCGAGCCCGATTTCCCGACGCCCGACAATGTCAAGAGAGCCGCCATTGAGGCGATCACCCAAAACTTCACCAAGTACACGGCCGTCGGCGGCACCGAAGAACTGAAGCAGACCATCTGCGACGCGCATAAGCGCAATTATGGAACCGCCTACACCAGTAAGGAGTGCATCGTCACCGTCGGCGGCAAGCACGCGATATTTGGACTCACGCAAGCGCTGCTCGATCCGGGCGACGAAGTCATCATCCCCGTTCCGTACTGGGTGACGTACAAGGACGTCGTCAACTACGCCGGCGCGAAGTGCGTTTTCGTGGAGACCGACGAAAAAGAGGGCTTCCGCCTGGCCGCCCAGATGATTGAGCGCGCCATCACGCCGAAAACGAAGATCATTTTCTTGAATTCCCCTTCGAATCCCAGCGGATGTGTGTTTGACCGCACCGAGCTCGATAAGATCATCGCCACGGCGAAAGCGCGCGGAATCTGGGTGATGACCGACGAATGCTACGACCGGTTCCTGTATGACGCCGAACCGTACTCGCTGGCCACCGGCGCCGATCTGAAGGACACCGTCATCGTTGCCGGATCGCTCTCGAAGACGTATTCGATGACGGGCTGGCGCATCGGCTTCGTGCTTGGCCCCGCCCCGCTGATCACCGGCATCGGCAAGCTGCAAAGCCATTCCACATCCAACCCGACCTCCATCGCACAGAAGGCCGCGATCGAAGCCCTGCGCGGCCCGCAGGATTCTGTCGGCGTCATGCTGGCCGAATACAAGAACCGTCGCGATTACGTGATCGGGCGCTTGAAGGCCATGCCGGGCGTCACAACGCAAGTGCCGCAGGGCGCTTTCTATGCATACCCGAACGTCAGCGTGGCGTACAAGAACGGGATCGCGAATTCGCTCCAATTCGCCGAAAAACTGTTGGCTGAAGAATTCGTCGCGGTAGTGCCGGGCGAAGCGTTCGGAACCAACGAACACATCCGCATCTCCTATGCCACTTCGATGAAGGAGCTGGAGCGCGGTCTGGACCGCATCCAGCGCTTTATCGCGGCACGCGTTTAGCGGGCATGCCCATTCGCAAGTTGAAACCCAGTTTTCACGAGCGTCCATGGGGATCCACGCGCCTTGAACCGTGGTTCCCCAATCCGGCGTCGAGAACCGGCGAGGCATGGCTTGACGCAGGAGAGTTGGATGCGGGGGACGCCGTCCCGCTCGTCAAGTTCCTCTTCACCACGGAAAAGCTCTCGGTACAGGTGCATCCCAACGACGAATACGCGCGCCTGCACCACGCGTGCCCGGGCAAAATGGAAATGTGGCACGTGCTGGCCGCCGAACCCGGCGCACGAATCGCCGCTGGTTTTCGCGAGCCCTTGACGCGTGAACAAGCCGCCGCGGCGGCCGAGTCCGGCGATATCGAGCATCTACTGCAATGGCTCGATGCCAAGCCGGGTGAGACGTTTTTCATTCCGGCGGGAACCGTACACGCCATCGGCGCTGGCTTGACCATCTGCGAGATCCAGCAACACTCCCACATCACCTACCGGCTCTACGACTACGGACGCCCGCGCGAATTGCATCTTAAGGATGGTCTGACGGTTGCCGAGCTGGGACCGGTGGCCGCACGCCGGACGTTGCCCGTCGAATGCGACGCTTTTGTCACGGCATCCGGTTTCGAGCCTCGCGAACAGGGTCCGCAAGTGTTGATCGGACTCCGAGGCCACGGCACGATAGACGATCAACCGTTCCAGGCGGGCGACGTGTGGTATCTGCCGCCAGGCGCGCGCCCATCCGTCAGCGGTGGCGTCGACGTGCTGCGGACTTACGTTCCCTGACGCTATGCCGGCTTCTCCTCTCGTAGTCTGGGCCCTGGTCACGCTGGCGATTTTTGTTGCCGCATTGGTGATCCTCGGAATATGGACTTCCACGCGTTCAGTTCGGGCAACCACGACCGCCGCCGCTGTTCTGGCAATGATGATGGCCGCGCAGACCGCCATTGCGTCCACCGGTGTGTTGCGCGAATGGGATCGTCGGCCTCCGCCATTGCTGATGCTGATTGCCGCAACCGTCGTCGTCACAATCGGTTTCGCGTTCTCAAGCCTGGGAACAGCCATCGCGAGCCGCATCAGTTGGGCTCTACTGGTAGGTTCGCAGGCCTTCCGCCTGCCACTGGAACTCACCATGCATCGGGCGGCCGCCGAGGGCATCATGCCCGTGCAGATGTCCTATTCCGGCTATAACTTCGATATCGTAACGGGAATCGGCGCTCTGATCGTCAGTTGTCTTTTCGCCATGAAGAGAGGAACCCGCCGAGCTGTCATCGTGTGGAATATCGCCGGATGCTGCCTGCTGGCGAATATCGTCGCTATCGCCGTCGCGTCGCTCCCTCTGTTCCGCGCATTCGGCGAAGACCGCCTCAACGTGTGGGTCACCTACCCGCCGTTCGTATGGCTGCCAGGAGTCCTGGTCCAATTCGCCTTGCTCGGACACGTGTTGGTCTGGCGCAAACTGCGTGGTTAGCGAGGAGCCGTCACTTGGGGTTCTTCGGCAACTTCCAGGCTTCATCGAACAGTCCGGCGTATGCCACATCGGGCTCTTCAGCGTTCTCTTTGATTTGGAGCACGGCGAAGTCCCCTAAGCGCGGCATGCTGTAGTCGCTCTGGTATTCGCGCTCAAGGATTGTCAGTCCGCTGTTCAGCACCACGTAGCGCGCCGGGCTGAGCGGGTTGGGATAGATCAGCGCCGGAAGGTGCGCGGCCGCGGGGAAACTGCGATCCCCAACGGTGACCGTTTCGCGCGCCCACTGCACCGGCAGTTTCCCGTTCAGGCGGGCGATCCAGCGGTTACTGCCAGGGTCGCCGAACAACGCCACGTGGTATTTCGCAAAATCGGCCTCGGTCACGTCCTTGTCGTCTTTGATCCGCGGATGGGCGCGGTACCAGCGCGCATAGGCGTGATCGAAGCGCGCCAACGTCCGCAAGGCTTCGCGGTTGACTGCTTCATTCCAGGGCGTCCCGGTTGGACGCACCAACAGGAAAGGATCTAGAAACGCGTCGTCGATAGGACCTTGCAGGTGCGTCGTCTTCCGCAAGCCGGCGGGCTTGCCGCTTGCGACCCTCCACGCTCCGCCGGAGTTCTCCAGTGCGATCTCCGGCGCCGCCTTTACTTTCAGGTCCTGCCCGTCGATCTGGATCTGAGCGGCCCGCCCGGTTTCGCGCAGCAGCAGTCGCGTAACGTGCTTCGTCGTGATCTGATAACGCTTGCCGCCGTCGCTGCGTTGCGCGTCGGCTTCGGATCGCTCGTAGTGTTTTTCAAGTCCCTCCAGAGACACCCAATGGGACCGGTTATAGCGCGTCGTGTACGTCAGAAACCGCACGTGGTCCGGCGATACGCGGCCCCGGTCGCCGTACTCCTTCAGAAAGGCGTTCAATCGCTGCCTCACCAGAGGACTCGTGCTATGCCCGGTGTTGACCGAGATGAAGAATTGCGTGGGAGTTCCAGGCACCCTCAAATTGTCCGGCTCTCCTTCGGACGGAAATCCTTCCTTGGCCAACTGCTCACGCACCTTCAAGGAAGACTCCAGTTGTCCCCGCGTGGGCGTCCCCGGTTCCGGACGCGGTATCGAAGCGGGTTGCGGGTCGTTATCTCCGCCGTGCCCCGCCAGCGGTAAGTCGAACGCATTCAGAGCCCACTCCGTGATGTTTTCCCAGATGCGCAGCGTGGCCGCCTGGTAGGGCGGATAGCCTGGCATCATTGAGCGGCGCGGCCAGGTCCCGGCGCCGATTTCCGCCCCGGCGAACCGGTCCGGGTTGTGGAGCGCGATGTGCCATGCTCCCGCCCCGCCCAGTGAAAAGCCCCGCAGCACGATGCGGTCCGGATCGATGTTGTAGCGTTTTTGCACCGCCGCGATGGCCTCATAGACGTCCACTTCACCGGCCCAATGGTTGGCGTTATTCCAGCGGCCGTAAACGTCCACCTGGATCTGCCCCAGGTCGGCGGCGGCATTGGCGGGGTTGGTCATGCCCACGCTCGTGTAGCGGTAAATGAAGTTTGCTTCCGAAAGGCGGGCATCGCGGCCATGCAGCCAGACATACAATCTGACCGGCTTTGTGCCATCGTAAGATTCCGGCACGGTAAGTCCAAGCGGCTGCACCGATCCGTCCAGGTCCGAAACAAAACCGTGAATCTTGCGGCCGTTCTGACCCATCCATGGCGATTGTCCGCTCTGCAATTGCTTGGCCCGCTCCAGGCCCCAATCGAGCACCGTCAAGGACTGATCAATACCGTCCTGTGTGAAAAACGTTTCCGGAAACTCCAATAGCCAGCGCGCGGATTTTTCGTAGATCTCGACATCCGCAAGCAATCCTTCATCGATCTTCTTGGACTTGAGGGCTCGAATGGCCGCGGCCAGCTCGTCGGCTTTGGATTGGATGCGCTGCTTCTCGGCGGCCGTAGGTTGTATCGGCGGCGGTGGAGCGCTCGCAGGTTGTTGTGCGGCCGCCGGCCAAAACCATAGTCCAAGACTGAATGCCGCAAATGCAATAACCGTGGATCGCTTCATTCTCACCCGACCTAGCCAAGAACTATCGGAAGTGCGTTTTTACCAAGGTCCGATCAATGGACGCCAGCGTAGGCCTGCCGCTTTGGGCCATCGCCGCCACCAGTTCCGCCTGCAGAATTTCGAGAACCCTCTGAAGGCCCGGAGCGCCATAGGCTGCCAGCCCCCAGCGATGCGCGCGCCCGACGCACACCACGTTCGCGCCCAATGCCAGAGCCTTTAATATGTCCGATCCGCTGCGAATACCGCTGTCGAACATGATCGGAATACGCCCCTGTACTGCATCCACAATCTCCGGCAGCACCTCAAGCGTGGAAGGACCGTAATCCACGGACCGGCCGCCGTGATTAGAAACGTAGATCGCATCGAAGCCATGTTCGATGCATAGTTTCGCATCTTCGCCGGTCAAAATGCCCTTGGCGATCATGGGCACTTTCAACATCGCTTTCACCTGGTCGGCATATTTCCAGGTGTACCAAAGCCGGCCTTCTGGAACCCCATAGGCGCGGGCGCCCGTTGCCGGTGCATCGCCGGCTCTGCGGGTAGGCGTAGTGGGGCCAGCCACCAGCAGGTGACGATCATGCCCGGCCCGATCATAAGCGGTGGCCTGTTGATCCACCGTGATCACCACTCCTTTGCCCCCGGCCGCTTGAGCCGCGTCCACCCATGCCTGGGTCGCGCCCATATCCTTCTGCGGATAAAGCTGGAACCATAGCGGACTCTTCGCCGCCGGCACGATCTTTTCCAGCGGTATGGAGTGGTTGTGGCTAACAATGTACGGAGTGTTCGAAGCGGCTTGGCATGCCCGGTAGGTGGCGGCTTCAGCTTCCGGATTCAACTGGATGTGAAACGCCGTGGGCGAAGTCATGATCGGGAACGCCATGGGCGTGCCCAGAATTTCGGTAGCCGTTTGCACCGAACTCACGTCAACTACACTCTTCGGCACCAGCTCCACCCAATCAAACGCTTCCCGATTCCGCCGTAGCGTGACCTCGCCTTCACCGCCCTGCGCCATGTACATGAAGAAATTGCGCGGCATCTTCGCGTAGGCCACCGCCTCGAATTCCCTGACAGTGGTGAGTTCGTCCATGCCCGGTATGCGGCTGTGATCGCGGAATGGATCTTGCTGGGCCTTCAGCAGCGGCGCGCCGGCAAACGCCGCGCCCAACCCGCCCAACGCCGCTCGCCTAGTCATCAAATCGGAGCGCTTCATTTGTGTTTCTCCCGCCTCATCTCAAGATCGGCCAGCGAACCGGCACTTGTCAAACAGCAACACTCCCAAAAGCACGCAGGCCATAAGCCCAGGCTTGCGCCATCCAGCCTGCGGTCGGCATGGCCGGCACGCCGGCACCGATGTGCCGCGCAGCCCTGGTTTTATGTATCGTATTAGTTAGAAACGAGGCCACACCATGTCGTTACGGAATCTATTGGCATCGGTTGCCGGAAGCGCCGTGCTACTCGCGGGTCAGGCCGTATCGAACCCCAGCGCGGCGGCGAAGCTGGACTTCCAACGCGAAATCCGGCCGATCCTCGCGGAAAACTGTTTTCAGTGCCACGGCCCCGATTCCGCGGCCCGCATGGCGAACCTGCGCCTTGACCGCAAGGATTCGGCACTGGAGCTGCGCAAGAACGGAGCGCCCGTAGTGCCGGGCAAACCCGCGGAAAGCCTGCTGTACAAGCGCATCAGCGCTTCTGCTGCCCCGCTGCGAATGCCGCCGGAATCCGCTCGCAGGACCCTGACGCCGGAGCAGATCGCCAAGCTGAAGTTGTGGATCGAACAGGGCGCTCCTTGGCAGGAGCACTGGGCTTATCGCGCCCCGGTCATGCCCGCGATTCCCGCCGTGAAAAATGCCAGGAACGCCGTCTGGCCGCGCAATCCCATCGATAATTTCATCCTGGCGAAGCTTGAAGTGAACGGCCTGCAACCTGCGGTGGCCGCCGATCGCCGCACCCTGATCCGGCGCGTCGCGCTGGACCTCACGGGACTTCCCCCCAAGCCCGCGGAGTTGGACGCCTATCTGAAAGACCCGTCTCCCGGCGCCTATGAACACATGGTGGACCGCTACCTCGCTTCGCCGCATTATGGCGAAAATCGCGCGCGCTACTGGCTGGATGCAGCCCGCTACGGCGATACACACGGCATCCATATCGACAACTATCGCGAGATCTGGCCGTATCGCGACTGGGTAATCGGCGCTTACAACCGTAATCTAGGTTACAACCAGTTCACCATCGAGCAACTCGCGGGAGACCTGCTGCCCAATGCTACACTCGACCAGCGCATCGCCACCGGCTTTCAACGCTGCAACGTCACCACCAATGAGGCCGGTGTTATCGAAGACGAAATCGCGGAAATCTACGCCAAGGACCGCACCGATACCGTCTCCGCTGTTTTTCTCGGCCTCACCGTTGGCTGCGCCACCTGCCACGATCACAAGTTCGACCCCATTCTCCAGAAGGATTTCTACGCGCTGGGCGCTTTTTTCAGGAATACAACGCAGAACATCATGGACGACAATGCACCGGATCCGGCGCCCGTCGTCGTGGTGCCCCGTCCGCAAGACCGCGAGGCTTGGGCGAAAATTTCCTCCCGGCTCGGCGCTGTCCGGACAGGAATGGAAGAGGCCACACGTTCGGCCGGCAGCCCTTTTGCCGCCTGGCTGGCGCAGCGCAACAAAGCAACCGTGGCGGCGCCGCTCGAAGACAAGGCCCAGCTCTACGCGGCCGATCTGGCGGCGTTGTCTAAATCCGGTTCGAATCTGGCGTTGGGTGAATCCCCGATCCCGAGCCGCTCGGCGCTCCGATTCTTGAAGGACGAAGGCGCGCAGGTTGCCGACGCGCCGCGGCTGGACGCGGAAAAGCCCTTCACGATCAGCGTGGGTTTCTTTTACCCCAAAGCGGATCAGCCGTACACTGTCGCCGCCCACAACAATCCGAAAGAGAAGAACCGTGGTTGGGCCATCGACGTCGGCGCCCGCGTGGCGGGCCTGCGCCTCATCGGTGATGGCGGCAAGGGTATCGAAGTCCGCGCGGCGCATCTGGAGCAGATCCGGCCCGGCTCATGGAACACCATGGTGGTTACTTATGACGGTTCGCGGCACCAGTCCGGCCTGAACCTCTACCTGAACGGACGGGCCATCTCCACGCAGGGCCGCGGCAATCAGAATGTGGAACTGGCCGGCGATATCGCCGTGGACGCTCCTCTGGTCCTTGGCCGTTCGCTCGCCGAGGGGGCCATTGCCGAGTTCCGCATCTTCAACCGCGTGGTGAGTGAAAGCGAGGCGCGCCTGCTCAGTGAATGGCCCGCGATTCAGGCGGCGCTGGCGGCTGATTCGGCGCAGTTGAACGATAGCAGCCGGTCCGCGCTGCTGACCTACTTCCTGCTCAATGGCTACGAGCCTTTCCGGAAACTCGCCGCGGAACAGAATGAGCTGAATCTGCAGGCCAAAGCCATCGCACGGCGTGGCGCTACCTCGCTGGTGATGGAGGAACGCGCCGGCACAAAGCCAACCGCTTGGACGCTTTATCGAGGCGCCTATGACCAGAGACGCCAGCAGGTGGACGCCAACACGCCTTCCATTCTCCCCCCCATGACCCCCGGCATGCAGCGCAACCGGCTCGGATTCGCGCAATGGCTCTTCATGGAGGATCAGCCGCTCACCGCGCGTGTCGCAGTCAACCGGATGTGGCAGGAAATCTTCGGGACCGGCATCGTAAAGACGGTCGATGATTTCGGCAGCCAGGGTGAATCGCCCTCTAATCCCGAGCTTCTGGATTGGCTGGCCGTCGATTTCAAGGACCACAACTGGGATATGAAGCGTTTTTACAAGCAGATCCTGCTCTCGGCGGCGTATCGCCAAGCCGCCATCGCCACGCCTTTGAAGCTGGAGAAAGATCCCGAGAACCGGTTGCTCAGCCGGGGGCCGCGCTTCCGCCTGGATGGAGAACTCATCCGCGATTACGCGCTGGCGGCCAGCGGACTGCTCTCACCGGAGATCGGTGGGCCCAGCGTAAAGCCCTATCAGCCGGATGGCGTTTGGGAAGCGGTGGCCATGGATGGCTCCAACACCCGGTTTTACAAGCGCGATTCAGGCGGCAGCCTCTATCGCCGGTCGATGTACACTTTCTGGAAGCGTAGCGCCCCGCCCGCCAGCATGGAGATTTTCAACGCGCCGACGCGTGAAAGCCATACCGTACGGCGTGAGCGCACGGACACGCCTTTGCAGGCGCTCGCGGTCATGAACGACGTGCAGTTCCTGGAAGGCGCGCGTGAGCTGGCGGGACGG
>CAMAUG010000035.1 GCA_945861255.1 Candidatus Sulfopaludibacter sp. SbA3 | reverse complement strand
TTGGGAGACTCGCCAAGCCGCCTAATCCAACTTCTGTGTCGCACACCCTGGACACTCCGGCAGAACCGAGACCGCGTTATCGAAAAGGAGTCGCTCCTCGAGCGGGTGGAGGACCTGGGGGCGCCATCGGGTCTCGAACGATGGCGTAGGTGATGACCCTTGCGGTACGAGGCACCCTCAGAAAAAAGAAATTGGCACAGATCTCAAAACTTTTCGGGCCGCCCCCTAAAAGCATCGGTGCGATTCATTTCACTGTCATCTTCGATCCGCTGATTTCCTCCAAAGCCGATTCGAAGTGCCCGGATGCGAACACCGCTCGAGCTGAGAGCGCCGCCACTCCCAGCGCGCACAAAGCCATCAAGAACACCGCCCGGTATCCGAAGTTGTTCGCGATCACCCCTGCGGCGAAAGAACTCATCCCCACAAACAAGTCGTAGAAGGCGCTCAGCACACCCACGGCGGATCCGCGCTCGTGGCTTGGCGTGCGCTTGAGCACCGTCGAGATGATGGAGGCCCACGGGAAAGAGAACCCCAATCCGAGGAGCGCGGCCGATGCGACCGCCAGTGCGGGCGGCGGCGCCATCGCCAATCCCGCCAAGCCGATGGCCATTCCCGCAATCCCCCAATAGAACGTGCGCTGCGGCGGCACGCGATCCGGTAGGCCGCCGAAGAAGAATCGCGAAATTAACACCATGCCCGCGTAGGCGGAAAACGCCATACGTCCGGAGTTCCCGTGATTCGTCAGGTGCAGAATCAGAAAACCCGCGATGACTGGATAGTGAACGTTCACGAAACCCACGGTCAGTCCCGGCTTGATTAAATGCCCGGGCACCCAGACGCGTTTGCCCGGATGGGGATGCGGCGTATAGTCCTCCGGAATCCGCCACAGGATCGCGAAACCCGCCAGAGCCGCCGCAACCTGCAGCATCGCGGCGTGTTCAAAGCTGCCGAGCCAACTCCCAACCACGGGGCCCGCGGAGATGCCTCCCCAGATGCCGCTGCTCAGGAATCCCAAAGCACGGCCGCTGCGGGAAATTCCGGCCACTTCCACCACCCAGGCGGCGGCTCCTGTATAAAGGCAGGCTTCGCCAAAGCCCTGCAGCGCGCGGCCCAGAAAAGCGCCCTGGATTCCGATGGGAAGCAGATACGCGCACCCGGCAAGCGCGCAGCTGAACAAACCGGTGAGGAAGGCTGACTTGCGGCCCTTGCGATCCGCCAACGGCCCGGAGATGAACCGGGAACCAAGGGCTACAAATGAAAATGTTCCGATGACAAAACCGACGGTCTGGTCCGTTCCTCCCAGGTCATGGCGGATGTGGGGCGCCATGCCGGGAAGCACGGTACCCATGCCGAGAAACCCAAGGAAAGTGGCCGCAATCAGCCACCAGAAGCGAACCCCCATCCATTGATTGTAGCGGGTGATCGTAGCGGGGAGTCTCGCAGCCAAACGCAGGTCCTGCCCCCGTGCAGTCAAACGGTGCACTCAAGTGGATCCGAGCCGGATTGAAGAACGCGAGGTAACGCACCTGCGTCCGGCGCTATGGGAGAGGGGCGGAAGGGGCGACGAACAACCCGAAGTTCGACAGCATGCGGCCGACGAAGCTATCCCGCTCGGAGACATTTACCCAGGCCACGGATTGCTCGTCGTCCCGTTCGGAAAAGAAACCGATGCCGCCGCGGGTGAGTCGTTTATCGGTCCAGGCACCCACCATCTGTCCGTTCAGATAGGCCACGAACCGGTCATCCTGTACGCTCATGCGCACCCGGTAGTTCGTACCCCGATCCAAGGTCACCGGCAGAGGAAGCTGCACGCGTTCCCATTCCTGGCCGTCGATCATGGTGTAACGAATCAGGCCCGCGTTCGGCTGCGGCCCCGGCCGGGTGATGGTGAGCTTGGCGCCGTAGTAATTGAACTGGTCGGTCGCGCGGAAAGCCCAACTCAAGCTGCGTTTCTCGATGGCGCCTTGAAACTCCATCTGGTAGTTGTGCAGATTCTTCGAGCGGTTCCAGATGCGCAGGGTTCCCGGTATCACTTTTGCCGGCGATGGCGGTGTTTTCCAGTCGCGAGGATCGTCCACTTTCTCCGAAGAGTTCAACGCCAGCGTACTCCACTCACGCAGGCCCGTTCGAAAATCGTGCCGCAGCGTGATTGGCGCGCTGCCGCGTACAAACTCACCCACTGAGGTCGCGACACTCGCAAACAATCCCTGCTTCTTCGCCAGACTGGGAGAGGCGGACGGGAAGGCCGACCCGTTTGGCCCGGAGCCCCCAGGCAGCATCAGCATCGCGACCAATAGGGCCGCCAACGTCATGAATGCCACCACCGAAGCCTGATTTGAATTCGCGACCTGCCGCGCTTCCTTCTTTTTCTGGCTCTTTCGCACCACCGACCAGATCTCGTCGCCTTCGTCTTCTTCGCGCAGAACCTGCGCGGAGGCAAGACGGGCTTCCTGGCGGTGTTCGACGCAGCAGTACTGCCGGTCCACGATGGACCGCAGCCAGGTGATTTCCTTTCCGCACAAGAAACAAAGCATTATTACATCCTGGGCCAAGTCGCGCTAAATTCTGGCCTAATCCAGTACCCCGATTCTAACAGCGAGTTGCCGTGATGAAACCATGCTAAGTAAACATTTCATCGGTACTTGATACCTCCACTGAGGGAGTCCTAAGGCGTATGCCCTAGGGCCCGACGTCGACTCCGATCGGCAACTGTTTCGAATATTCATTTGAAGGGTTCAATCGGCTTTATCGGAGTTTCCCTATAGGGTATTGAGGGGCAGGTAACCCCCGCATAGCCGGTGAAGGGCTCGTAACCCGAGGAGCCGCTGCGCTTTTGATTGACCAGGGTCACACTGTTCTGTGTCTCGCGGCTGGAGTTCGCGCTGACCTCGAACGCCGGTTTCGCGTATTCTGATAAATGACTCGGACAAAAATGGCAATCCCACTTGAATTCCGTCACATAGTTCACAGTCCGCTCCGCGATCTGACCGTCTCCGCGCCGGTGGGCAGCGTGATCGGGCTGATGGGGGGGAAGAACTCCGGAGTGAGCGAGGTGCTGAAGCTGGCCGGGGGCGTGATCCAGCCGTCTTCGGGCGAAATCGTGGGGCCGGCGGAGCGACGCTACGTCGCGTTCGACGATGCGCTGAATCTGGCGCCCGCGGCGGTTCTCGCGCTGGATCAAGCGCTTGCCACACAGGACGCTTTGGTACGCGCGCGGACGCTGCCCGCGCTGGACCGTCTGCGCCGCAACGGCAGCATCATTCTCATCGCCTCGCACGAAGACCGATTGCTCGAAACACTGTGTGACGAAGTTTGGTGGCTGGAGTCCGGCGAGCTGGCCGCCAAGGGCGATCCCAAGGAAACCATGGCGCGCTACCGCCGTTTTGTGGCGGACCAGTTGCGCAATTGGGGCGAAACCGTGTCGCCGCGCATGGCGCCCTCCGCGCGCAACGGAGACGGGCGCGCGGAGGTGATGTCCATTGAGACGCTGGGAGCCAACGGCCATCCCACCATCGTGTGGAAGAGCGGCGAGTACGTAACCGTCCGGGCCACCGTGAGTTTTCACGAAGCCGTGAACAATCCCATCATCGGCATGTTGCTGCGCACTCAGATCGGGTTTGAAGTGTACGGCACGAACACCGAACAGGAACGCGTGGCCACGGGCGTTCGCGCGGCCGGCGAATCCATCAAGGTGCAGTTTCAGTTTCTGTGTGATCTGTGCCCGCAACCCTATACCATCACGCTCTATTCCGAAGACAAGGACGGCGTGGCGCACGATTGGGTGGAGGACGCGGTGGCCGTGACCGTGACAGATGAGCGCGCGACGGCCGGCGTGGCGAACCTGCGGGCGAAGGTTTCTATCGAAGACCCGCCCAAGGGATAATTACCCAAGCGGCTGCCAGGACGGCAATACGCACAGGCGTCAGTCGCAGCGGGTTGGGTTCGCTCGCCCTCCAGGAATACCTGCGATTGAGCGGCCCGCCGCTACTTGCCTTCCAGCAGAAACACCGGCGCGAGTCCGGACAGGGTGGTGAATCCGTTGGACCCCGCGACGTTCAGCCAAGCCGAGGCGCCGTGCAGTTTCCCGTTGAAGAGATGCGGGTGGGTTTCCACGTGCATTTCCTTCATCACCAGGCTGCCGAACTGTAACAGCGGGAAGACGGCGCGGGCCGGCGCCACCGCTTCCTGCACCACGTAGGGCGTGCGCATGGCTTGGCGCAGCGCCCTCTCCCAGGCCGAGTCGTCCATCTCCGCTCCCCGGAACGTGGAGAGGCCGGCGGAATCGTCGTTGGGCCTAAGCACCAGCTTGGCGCGGTGTTTCATGGCGAATTCCGGCAGGTCCACCGTGTGCCGTTTGTGCGTGACCTTGGCGGCCTGCACCAGGCGCGTCCATGGAATGAACTCATGGATCGCCTTGCGTTCGGCGGCCGGGAACTTAGCCGTGATCGATTCGTCCGTCAGCAGGTCGAACAACGTGCGCTTGGCGGTCATCTCCGAACGGAAGCTGTTCACCATGCACACGGCACGGTCCTTATAGGCACGGATCAGCGGATGATTAAGATCGAAACGCACCAGAAATTCGCTCAGCGCCACCGCGCGGTAGACCAGGTCAATCGCCATGTCGCCGCGCCGAAGCACGTTGTTGCGATATTCCAGCTGCTCCGCCAGCACCAACTCGGCCTGGTAGCCTTCGCGGCGCAGCACTTCGACGAAAAGAGCGTTCTCGCTGGATTCCGGTGGTTGGAACGGCGCGCGAGTCTCGACCACGGCGATGACGGGCCGCTTCTGTTTGCCGCCTGATTCCTTATACGCTTTCTGCACGGCGCTGGTCAGGGCTTTCGCGCCGCTCAACTTGGTGAGCTTGTACTTCTTTCGGAATTCCTTGACGGGCGGAGCTTCGTAGAACGCGTCCGCCAGCACCTCGCCATGCACCACGCTGGCGGCCGTGTTGCCGCGAAAACCAAGAAAGTGCGACGTGCCGTTGTGTAGATTCGCGTCCAGCAGGCCGGCGAATGTCCGCGGTGAGTATCCCGGTTCAATCGCCGCCAGCATGCGCTCGGCAGGCAGCAACTGCATGCGTGACAGGAGCGCAGGAGTGGCCAGGGTGAGTTTCTCGGCCCTCTCCACGGCGGATAGCAGCGCAATGGCAGCCTTGCCCAGCGCCACGTAATCGCGCGCGGCCAGCATATGGGGTCGCAGCACGGGGGAGATGGGCCGGTCTACCAGGCGTTCGGGTTTCAGACGTTGTTGCAGCGCCTCAGCCCACCCCAAGTCGATGTACGGCTCACTCTCGATCAGTTTGTGATAGCGGGCTATCGCCTCGCCCATCAAGGTCATGGTTCTGAACGTCAGTATCGCACGTCGAATCGTGCCTTGGGAAGTGAAAGGAGTAGGTAAATCTCCCGTATAGTATTGAAACACAATATCTTAAACCTTTTTTTGCGCCCAAACAAAAAAGTGTGGAAATGATTGCCGTGCCTGCCGGTGAGGAGCCCGCCGGGGGGTTCGGTTCAAACCTCTAGGCGGCAGGCAGCGGCAGCTCAATCCCCGCTGCGGCAAGTTTCTCGTTCACGCGCCGGTTCCATTCGCGGCCGGTAACCGCCTGCTTGGCCGGCAGGGTTTTAACGCGCGCGCGAATCAGGACGCCGCGTTCGGCGAGGCGTTCGACGCCCATCATCTCCGCGGGCGCCAGCAACAACTGCGTGAACGACGGGTCGGCCGCGAGTTCCTGAGCGGCTTCCTCGACGATCTGCAATGCGCGCGCGACATCGGCGCGTCGCGACAGGGTCGCTTCGAACACATAGTAAGCGTATTCGCGCGTCATATTCGAGAGCGTGGCGATGGCCCCATTGGAAATAATGTGAACGGCGCCGTTTTCACCCCGCAACATTGTGGTTCGCAGATTGATTTCCTCCACTACACCCGCGATCCCGTTGACGATCACTGCATCGCCGATGCGAATCTGGTCCTCGATCAGCAGCAGCAAGCCCCCGATCCAATCCTTGATCAGCGTCTGCGCGCCCAGGCCGAGCGCCAAGCCAGCCACGCCCAAACCGGCCAGCAGAGGCTGAATGTTGAAGGTAAGCTCCGTTAAGGCCATCACGGCGGCGATCATCCAGATCGCTACGCCGATCAGCTTCGCCAGGACCGCGATAATGGTGGCCGCGCGCTTTTCGAGTTCGATGGCGTCCGCCTCGCCGCGCCGGTCCATGGTGCGGACCGCGTAGCCCCGTAGACGTTCGAGCAGTCGCCGCGCGACGCGGGTTACTACCCATGCGGCGCCCAAGATCAGCGCCACCCGCAGGCTCCGCAATGCCCACGGCAGCCACTGGTCCGTGCGCGCCAACGCCAACGCGGCTTCGGTTGAGATCTGCATTCATTTCATAATGCGACATTTCGCAGTGCACGGCATTCCGCCGCGCCGATGCGTTAAAATGAACCCGTGGCGGAAAACTCCTCGGCGCTAACAAGACCTAAGGGCAACTGGATCCCGGCTGTGCTTCTGGCCTGGATCATCCCCGGCGGTGGGCACTTTTTTTTGAAGCGGCGCGCCCGGGGGGCCGTCCTGGCTGTTTGCGTGGCCGCGGTGTTCCTTCTGGGGCTCATGATGCGCGGGGCTCTGTTTGAGCCGCAGGGGGGCGATCTGCTCACTACCGTCATCTACTACGGCGGCTTCATCGGCGATCTGTTGGCCGGTATTTTCTATTTCCTCACGGTGTGGCTGGGCTATTCGCAACCTGACGCGGCGGGCCACGTCCACGATTACGGAACCAAGTTCCTGGTGGCCGCCGGGCTGCTGAATCTGCTGGCCATGGTGGACGCCTTCGAAATCGCCACGGGGAAGAAGGACTGACCGATGCCCAAGATGAATCTCTCCCACTTCGAGGCGTCGCTGCTTTTCGCTCTCTTCACGTCGGTGGTGCTTGGCATCATCACCAAACGCACCGATCGCGAACGCGTGCGCCATGCGGCACACTGCTTTGGCTACTTCCTGCTGGCGATCTTCGGCTTGAGCTGGCTGATGTACCTTGGCCACGGGTAGCGCCGGGCAAGGCGCGGGCTGCCGGAGTCTCCGATCCGCCGCGCCGGCATTTTCCACGGCGGGAACTCGCGCCGCTGCAATCGAACCGGGTCCGCGTAGCTCCGGAATCCAACACGCGCCGGCCAGGGTATTTGACGGTAGTGCGCTAAATGTGTGTGGCTGGCTTTTAATCTCTTTAAGGCAGTCTTAGATCGATCCAGGCGTTTCGGAAGACCATTGATTCCTAGTGGCTTGAATCATCTGTTGAACGTCTGAATTTGCGTTGATAGGAACGATCTCGATCTCAGGATGGCTCTTGGCAAATACCCTAAATATTTCATCAGCGAATGCCTGCCCAATGCTTTCAACTCCTTCAAAGTTGAAATGGACACACTTGAACAAATCGACCCTCGACACCAATCGCTTTGCTTGGGATCTGGAGATTAGCTTATCCTCTCCGTACTGCGCTAGCCTGACTGGAACAACTGTCTTGGTGAAACCATAATCCTCTCCTGACGAGTATTGATTGAAAATGGCTTTCGCGGTTCGCGCGGAATGATTGTCAAGTTTCAAAAAAATTGCGGTCCCAGGTTTGTCGATGTTCCTTTCTAGTATCCAATCTTCCTTCATCCCAAACGTGTGCGAAAAGAAGACCCCACCAGATAAAATATCGAAAGAGTCAACCAGGCGCGATGTAAAAAAAATCCCCTGTCCGGTGTGTCGTGCTGGATCGGTCGTAAGCTTTCCTTTGGCTAATTCCAAAATCGCGTGCCGTTCGTCCAGCAATCCCAACGCATTCTGAATCTTCTTGAAAATGCCGATACCGTTGTCCATGAGCATAACCTGCGTGTTGGTCGCGGTTTTGGCAACCTCTACAAAAATACTAGTTGCTCCTGAATGATCAAGGGCATTATTGAACATCTCGGTGAAGCAAAAGCCCCAAATATCCATGACATTCTGGGGGAGCTTCCCGAGAACAGCTGAAATGTCCTTTTCCCAGACTTGGTCTTCCTCTAACTTGGACGACAAGAGATACACCTTGGTCCACTCAAACAGCGCTGCTAGCTTATAGGACCTGTTGCGGGTCTTCCCTTCGGGCGTAAGCGCCCGCTCAACTACAAGCTTTTTGAGATGCTTGTTGACAGCCTGCCGAGTGATGCCAAACTGTTGAGCCGTAAGGGTCGCGATATCCTTTGGATACCTTTCGATGTGAGACAAAATGAAGTGCCGAACGTCTTCGCCTCTGGCCCGCACCTTCCATTGGCAACCTTGTATGGGCTGTTTCGCTGTGTCTAGAGTGTCTAATGGTACTTCCATGAGCACTATTGTAAACTTAGTGTTGACTGAGTGTCAACCATGAGGTATGATTAGGTTGTCAATGAAAAGCCCCGGCCAGTGTTTCAGCACCGACCAGGGCCGTAAATCCAACACATCCGAAGCCGCGTAGGACCTGCAAACCCATTATCCGGCGATTGGCTGTGGAACTCAAGGAGAGTTTTCACAGTGACCTGCCATTCCTGCCGGATCGAATGTAAACGCAACGGACGCGACCGTAAGGGTACCCAGCGCTTCCAGTGCCGTCAATGCTCCAAGACATTCCTGGAGCCGCAAGAGAAGCCCCTGGACGGTATGTACTTGCCGATGGAAAAGGCCGAAATGATTTTGGCTCTCCTATTGGAAGGCAATTCGGTGTCGAGCGTTGAGCGCATCACAGGAATCCATCACGGCACGATTCTCAAACTGCTGGTGCTTGCGGGCGAGAAGTGCGAACGCATTATGGCCGAAAAGATTCGCAACATCCGAGTAACCGACGTTGAAGCGGACGAAGTGCGGAGCTTCATCGGCAAGAAGGAAAAGCGCGTGCGCCCCGAGGACGATCAGAACCTAGGCGACTGCTATACCTTTGTTGCAATCGAGCGCAACACGAAGTTGGTTCTCAATATCGCGATGGGTAAGCGCAATCAACAGACCACGGATGTTTTTATTGAAGGCGTCCGCCACGCCACCGCGCATAGTCATTTTCAAATGACCACCGATGGATTCGGACCTTACAAGTCCGCGATCACCAATACTCTGCACGACCGATGCAGCTTTGCGCAACTCATTTAGCGCACTACCCAGTTGACCATAGTATTGGACCACGGTCTAATTCGGGTATGCGGGAAATGCCGATTTCGAAATTCAAAGCCACCTGACTGGCCGCGCTGGAAGAGGTGCGCCGGACGCGGACACCGCTCCGGGTGACGCGTTTCGGCCGTCCGGTAGCCGATGTGGTTCCATCGATTGCCTCACCGAAGGAGTCATGGCTTGGGTGTATGAAGGGTGAAATGGAAGTGCTCGGCGACATTGTCAAACCTGTTGGTGCATTCGATTCTTGGGCGCCTGGACGGCGATGAAACTCTTATTTGGATACACACATCTGGATATGGGCACTGGAATCTCCGGAAAAGCTCAGCCGGAACGTGCGGACGCAGCTAGGGAAGAACGGGAACGAGCTTTTTCTCTCGCCCGTATCTATCTGGGAAGCGTATCACCTGGTTCGCGGTAAACGAGTGCGAATCAAGAGGCACTTCCCCGAATGGCTCGAAGCTGTGCTGGATCGCGTTCCTCTGCGAGAGGCGCCGTTCAACTTCGCTGTGGCCGCCGCAGCCGCCCGCATCGAACTGCCGCAAGGAGATCCGGGAGACGTATTCCTCGCTGCCACCGCTTCGCTCTTCGACCTGACACTGGTGACAGCGGACCAGCAGTTGATCGAGTGCGCATGGCTGAAGACGCTTGCCAATGGATGAGCCGAGCCATTCTCCGGAGCAAGGTGGTCTAGTTCCGCATCGTCCGGCCAAGAGCTCGGCTTGTGTAGCGGTACGTTACCGCCCTTGCGCGCCGAGTTGTTCCAGCAACAGTCGTGCGGCTTCCTGACCGGCGCTTTTTTTGGAAAGTCCTTGCGCCTGGCTGGACCAGTCGCTGCCCAGGCGCACTTCCACGGTGAATGTCTTGGAGTGTTCGGGGCCCACTTCGGCCACGATGGTGTAGCGCGGGGGAGGCAGCTTCAGAATCTGAGCCTTTTCCTGGAGCGCACTCTTGAAATCCGTCACGGCGGCTTCGGCGCCGTCGTCGGGGAGCCCCGTGGGCGCGATGACGCGCGCTTCGATGAAATCGCGCGCCGCGTCCAAGCCCTGGTCCAGGTACAGAGCGGCGATCAGCGCCTCCACGGCATCGGAGAGCAGAGCTTTTTTTTCGCGGCCGCCGCTCATTTCTTCGCCGCGGCCCAGAAACAGATACTCGCCCAAGCCCAGTTCCTGGGCGACTTCGTGCAGGCGGGCGGCGCTCACCAGGTGGGCCTTCAGTTTGGAGAGGCGGCCTTCCGGGAAGGCAGGGAAACGGCGGACCAGATGCTCGCTGACCACGAAGCCTAGGATGGAATCGCCCAAAAATTCGAACTGCTCGTTATCGGCGGAAGGCTGTCCGTCCGCCGATTTCTCATAAATGCGCGATTTGTGCGTGAGCGCTTGTTCCAGCAGATCCCGCTTCCGGAAGGTGCAACCTAGCGCCCGCTCGAGATCCGCCAGCTCCGCGATCATGATGGAGCCGGCTACTTTTTAGCTGCTTTCATCTTTTCGGCGCGCTGTTTTTCGCCGAGGGCGACTGCCTTCATCTGGCCATCCAGGCCCGGCGTAGCTGCGAGCTTGTCGATCAAAGCGACGCCTTCATCATAGCGGCCGGCATCCACGAATGCGGAGGCCAGACGTATGGAGGCCGTCGGGTCCGGCGTCGCCGCGCCGTCCACCGACGTTTGGAATTCTTTAATCGCAGTGTCCCACTGCTTCTTCACTCCCGCGATGATGCCGAGCGCGTCGTGGGCCTGGGAGACGGAGTCCTTCTTGAAATCGTTCCATTGCGCGTCGGTGAGTTGCGGGTTCGGCTTCGGCGCCGCCGCGAGTGCGGTGATAGCGTCGTTGGCCATCTTGGTCGCGCGCCCCAGCTTCTCATCCTTGTCCAGGTCAAACTCGCGGGTCGATTGCGCCAGTTGGCCGGAAATCAGCAACATCGCCTGAAAATTCTTGGGCTCGGCTTCCAGGGCGCGCGTAGCGAGCTGTATCGCCGCCACGGCGTCGCGTTTCTGGATCGCGGCTTGCGCGGCTTCCACCAGAATCATTCCCTTGAAGTCGCTGTCCTTAAAATTGCGCACCAGGTTTTCGGCAGCCGCGATCTTCTGATCGGGTGACGTCGCGTTGAGCACCGCGTTGATGGCCTCGCCTTCCTTTTGCGACTTCACCTTTTGGCCCATCGCCAGCGTCGCCGCCGCGAGCAGCCCTACCATGACCAATTTCATCTGCATTTGAAATACACTCCTAAAGCTTGAATTTTGACGGCTTCCATTTCTAATTGAGCGGCCGGTTTGTGAACGCATCCCGCAATCCTTTTTCCGACGCTTGGCGCACCGTCTCCGGCACGCCTTCAACGGCCAAGGCTGCCCGATAATGCTCGATGGCTTCGGCGCGTTCGCCTTGGGAATCGGCAAGCCGTCCCAGATATAGATAACTCCACGCTCTTGTATTGTTGTCCGGATCCAACTCCAACACTTTCCGGAAAAGGCGGTCGCCTGTTTCCGGATCCCTCTGCAGCAGCGAGATCCTCGCAAGACCATAATACGACTTTGCGTGCAAGGATTTCTCGGGGGTCTCCTCCAGCACTTTCAAGTAGATGGTCTTGGCCCGCTCTAGGTCGCGGTCGGTGTATGCCTTTTCAGCTTCGTCCAGCGTTTTGGCGGCTCCGGTCAGCTCCGGCTCCTTTGGCGCTACCCCTGCCGCCCGCACCACGCGGGCCGTTCGCTCTGAAGCGAACTCCACTTTTTCCAGGCGCTTTTCCTCGGTCTTGAAGTCGATGCCCTTGATGAGATTCGGGAAGTACAAGCGCAGTGCCACTTCCTGCTTCTCGTACACCGCGAGTTGTTCGGCGAGCGCGGGCGCCAAGACGAATCCCTCTTTCAGGGCTTGTTCGATCTTGGCGGGACTGCGATCCATGCGTCCTTCGGCGGCCTTAATGGCGCTCTCGGTGGCCAGCAGCACAAAGTCATCCTTGTAGGCTTCCGCCAGCGTGGGCGCGCCCAGTGCATAATCCCGCAAGGCCTGCTTTTTCTGGATCTCCTCCTTGAACTTGAGACCCAGCGGGTCCATCAGATAGTGCAAATAGCCGTGCCGGATGCCATCGATTTGTAGTTCGGCACTGGGCGTGACCACCACGAAATAGTCGTCCGCGTAGCTGCGCGACTGCACCTGGTTGGGCGCGCCCAGCAGGTCTACGTAGATTTGGAACCGGCGGCCCAAATATCCGCTGGTGGAGTTGTGCAGATATGAGTTGGCCTGGAGGACGGCGCGCGAGACTGGCTCGTGATACTGGGCGATCATGCGGTCGTAATGCGGCTGCGCCTGGAGCCACAACTGATCGAGGCCGGCCTCCTTGTAGAACGCCGCAAGCAGCGGCGAAAGTCCTTCGATGGAACTGGCGTCCGCCGGCCGCAGCATCGCTGGATCGCGGTAGCCGAATCCCGGCGGGCCATCAATGAGCAGGGCGTAGGAGATATAACGGCTGAGCTCGGCGTTGGGATCGCTCAGCCTATGATCGCGGAAAAAACGCTTCAGTTCGTAAACGCTGTCCAGGGGGCGTGCCGCCAGTTGCGTACGCAACGTATGACGGAATGGATGGGTCGAGACGGAATCGATTTGATCGTCGTAGCCGGCGGCGTTGATCGCGGCCAGAACGGTGAACAGGGCCTGATTGCTATCCAGCTGGTTCTGCGTATTGGAAGGCTGCGCGGGGCGCCGCGGGGCCTGTGTGGGCGCTTGCGCCAGCATCGGAATTGCGGCCAATAGGAGGGCCGCGAACAAAACGCGGCTATGGTTCGCGAACGGTCTTTCCGCTGATGGCGATTTTGGACCGCTTTCTGACCGTCGCGGCTCGGCCAACGCTTCCGAACCGCGACCGTGGGGGAGCGGTTGGAAAGGTTGTCTAATGACAGACGCTGACAGCCGCGATTCGGCAACTAGCCCGTGGAGGCTAAGGCGCGGAGCGTTTGCGCACATCTGGAACCGCATGCTGTCGTCACGTCCTATTCGCCCAGTATAGCGAGTGCGGCTTCCAGTTCGCCGCGGGTGTGCGGGTCCCGGGAGGCCGCCAGGCCGCGACGATAAAAGTCGCGCGCGGCATCGATCTCCCCTAGTTTCTCCAACGTCTGCCCTCCGTGGTAATACGCCGCCCCGTAGGAGGGATCCGTCTTCAATACCGCCTCGAATTCCGGCATCGCGCGCGCCCACTGTGATTGATTGACGTATTCCATCGCCAATCCGTAACGGGCAAGCAGCGAGCCGGGGTCCTGGGCCAGGATCTGCTCGAGAAGTTCTACGCGTGAGTTTGCCAAACTGATAGGATAGCGCCTGGAGGCATGGTGACGCCGGGCGCACATTCCCAACCCCTGCAGGAAGTCACGTTTCGCTTATTTGAATCGGGCGACGCCACCGCTTTCCGCGAGCTCAACGAACACTGGATTCAGGAGTTCTTCACGCTGGAGGACAAAGATCGCGAAGTGCTCGGCGATCCCGAGCGCTACGTTCTTGCAGCGGGCGCCCACGGAACGGGCGGTGGAGCGATCGCCATGGCCCTGGATGGCGCGCGTGCGGTGGGCTGCTGTGCTCTTATCCCGATGGGTGGAGGGAGCTACGAGCTGGTCAAGATGACCATCGCGGCGGACCGCCGGGGAATGGGGCTGGGCCGGCGGCTGCTGGCGTTCGTCATCAACCACGCCAGGGCCATCCACGGGCGCCGCTTGTACCTGGAGACCAACACCAAGCTAGCCAACGCCATCCATCTGTACGAATCCGCGGGGTTCCGCCGCGTACCTCCCGATCATCCGACCCTCTATACGAGGGTGGACGTGTTCATGGAGCTGATGTTGGACTAAAACATCTTCAACTGCTCGGCATCCGCGGCCGGCTCGGCTGGACGCTTCCGGCGTAGAGGGCTGCCGATCACGCCCAGCACCTGCACGTCTGTCAAAGCCGCGCGCGGCACAAATATGTGCTGGAGCTGGAAGGTGGGGTCCGGCGGTATGGCGTGAAAACCAGCGGGCTCGAGCAGCATCAGGTTGTTGGAGACCAGGCCTTCCACGGTGTCACCGTCGCGGAAGATCAAACGGACCCACAGGCCCCGGGTCTTCGGCCGCGTGGCAAAGGCGCGGTGGGGCCGCCATGGGGCGTTGGCTTCGAGGGACTCGAAATCTCTAACAAAACAAACAGCTTTCACTTCTGGATAGGGAAGGCGAAGCAGGTTTCCAGACGGCGTCAACACCTCCACCGCATCAGTGGAAAATCCACCGGGCGATTGTACGAATCCGATGACCGGCTCCCGCTCGAACCGCGCGACCACCACCTTTTTGTTACTGGACTGAGGCAATGCGTAAGCCTTTTTTGCGAGAATCGCTTCCAAACAATTTCGCAAGTATTGTATCATTGGCTCAATGCGGCGGCTCAATGCAGACCGGGCTCAGCGCGAGCCCAACCCGGCCATGCAGGGCTCACCGCGGACAAATTGAATGCAGGCGGACTCAAAGCGGGTAACGCGCGCGAAGACCGCTCCCGGCCATCCCCCGGCGGGGACCATCGATGGTTGCGTCCAGTCCTTTCTCAATTTCTGCCGCGTGGAGAAGGGGTTGGCGTCCAACTCGATCCAGTCCTATCAATCGGATTTAGAAAGACTTAGATCCGCGACGCCAAAGGCTGCGCGGGATCTGGATGCGGAAGACCTCAACCGCTACATAGAGAAGCTTTATGCGGTGAAACTTTCGCCGCGTTCGATCGCGCGGCACATCACGACGTTGCGCAATTTCTACCGATTTCTGATTCAGGACGGCGTTCTGGACCGCGACCCCACCGAATTCCTTCAGCCGCCCAAACAGGGGACCGCGCTCCCCAAGTACTTAAATCGGGAGGAAGTGGAACTGCTGCTGCGCGCCCCATCCGCGGATAAGCCCGCGGGGTTGAGGGACCGGGCGATGCTGGAACTACTTTACGCGGCTGGACTGCGGGTTTCCGAGCTGTGCGCGCTGCCGATGTCCGCCGTGGAGCGCGAAATGGGCTTGGTGCGAGTCACCGGCAAGGGCAACAAGCAGCGCCTGGTGCCGTTCGGGCAGTCGGCGGGCGAGGCAATGGATCGATACCTGGAACGCGGCCGGCCCCGTTTGCTCAAAGGAAAGGCTAGCCCGGCCTTGTTTGTCACCGCCCGGGGGGCAGCGATGTCGCGACAGACGTTTTGGAGATTGCTCCGAGCGTGGGGTCTGAAGGCCGGCATGCAACGGCGGTTGACGCCGCATCTGATCCGGCACAGTTTTGCAACCCACCTGGTGGAAGGTGGAGCGGATCTGCGGAGCGTGCAGGTGATGCTGGGGCATGCGGACATTTCCACAACCCAGGTGTATACTCACGTGGCGCAACGGCGTCTGCGGGAGACGATCGACCAACACCATCCGCGGGCATAGGCGCTGGACGCCGCCGGAGCGGCAGTTTTGGATGCCGCCAGGACGGCGGTTTGAGGACAGGAACGAATGAGCGATTACATGTTCATGCTGGAGAGCCGGCTAAGCGCGGACCAGTTCCGCGTGGTGGGGCAGATGCGGCAACTGGCGACGGAGGCGGGCGTCAACGTCTACCTGACGGGCGGCGCCATGCGCGACATGCTGGGAAGCTGGCCGGTGCGCGATCTGGATTTCACGGTGGAGGGCAACGCCCTCAAATTGGCCAAGGTGGCGGAGAAGAAGCTCGGAGCCACATTGCTTTCCACCGACGATTTGCGCAAGTCCGTGGATATGCGCTTTGCCGGGGGCGTTTTGGGTTCGTTGGGTATGGCCCACCAGGAGCGCTTCCTCAAATCGGGCAGCAAACCGCAAGTGGCGCCGGCCACACTGTACGAGGACCTGCGTTGCCGCGATTTCACGGTGAACGCGATCGCGCTGTCGCTGAATAAAGCCTCGCTGGGGCTGCCCATCGACCCCACCAACGGCATCGGAGACATTGAGCGCAAGGAAATGCGCGCTATCCACAATTATTCGTTCTACGACGATCCCGCGCGCATGGTGCGGATCATCCGCTTCAAGATCCGCCTGGGTTATTCGATCGATGAGCGTACGCGCCTGCAATATGAGAACGCCCGGGAAGCCGGTATGCTGGCCAAGATCACTCCCGGAGCGCTGGGAGAGGAACTGCGCAGCATGGCGGTGGAAGCGGCGCCGGCCGATCTGATCCAGGCGCTGGTGGATGAAAAACTCATGGAGCTTTTTTCTCCCGAGCTGACGGGGCCCAAGTTGAATCTGGCGGAATTCGCCAAGCTGCAAAAAGCCCGGCAGCTGGTTCCGGTGGGCGTGGATTTCAAGATTACGCCTTTGCCCTTGTTCCTGAAGGTGCTGTTAGACAAGTTGAACGCGAAGGAGAGTGCGGCGCTGGTCAATGCGGCTGCGCTCACCAGGAGCGAAATCAGCGCTTCGCAAAAGTTGGATGGGACCGCGAAGAAGCTGGAAAAGGAGCTGAAAAGCGCGAAGCTTCAGAAGGCCTCCCAGCTCTATCAAGTGCTATCAAAAGCCCCGGGGGAAGCGATTCTGTACCTGTTGGTCTACTCCGAGCAGAGGCTGGTGCAGGACCGGATCAAGAATTACTTCCAGAAGTACATACCGGCGGCGCTGGAGATCACCGATGAAATGGTGGTGGCGACGGGGGTGGCGCAGGGCACGCCGAAATTCCACAGGACCAGGGAAGAGATGATCCTGAAACGCCTGGACGCGCGACCCAAGAAGCCCGCGCCCGAGCCGCCGCCACTGCCTCCGCCGCCGATGTCGAGCTTCGCGCGCGGCCCCAGCGTCCGCCACACCCGATAAACAGTCGATGGCGGGAGCCGACGGCTGTCCTTGATTTCGCTAGAGTGGAAATTGAAGAAGGCAGCCGCCGGCCTCATGTCTAGAGCGCGTCATGTTTAGAGCCCGTCATGTTTAGAGCTCACCATAGGCGGGTCCGGATATTCTTCGGGGTCTCCGACGCGATTCTGGTAGTGGCGGCGTTTGTGGCTGCCTATTGGATTCGCGCATCGCTGAACGAACGCGCGGCCGGGTTTGAGCGCGAATTTTTCCTCACGGTTCCGGTAGCGGTGCTGCTGGCCGGATATTCCGTCGCGATGTGGCTGGCGCTGGGGGCGTGGTGGCAAATCTACGACCGCATAGACGCCGCGCACAAGCGCGTCATCCTGCGCGACGCGTTCCGCCAGTGTCTGGTGGGCGCGGCCGCCGTGGTCTTGCTTCAGTTTCTGCTGCGTCTGGAACTCAGCCGGTCTTTCCTGGGCATCTTCGCGATTACGGCGTGGATGCTGCTCTGTCTGTTCCGACTCAATGCCAGCCGCCTGCTGGGGGCATTCCGCCGCGAATTCGGGGCGCCCAACTTCGTCATGGTGGTGGGAACGGGCGACGCGGCGCTGCGCATTGGGCGCCAAATTGAGGATGCGGCCGCCTATGGCGTGCGCCTGACGGGTTTTCTGGCCGAGCCGGAGGACCCTTCCGCCGCGGAGATCACGCTGCGGCAAACGTATCCCGTGCGGGCACTCAGCGAGCTCACGGAGTTGCTGCAGCGCCACGTGATCGATGAGATTATTTTCGCCGTCGACAGCCGCCGGTTGGCCGGACTGGAGGACATCTTCCTGCTGTGCGACGAAGAAGGCGTCCGCACGCGCGTTGCGGTTGATTTCTTTCCCCACGTCAACAGCCACGTGTATCTGGACCGCCTGGGCGCATCGCCTCTGCTCACGTTTTCTGCGACGCCACACGACGAAATCCGCCTGTTGGTCAAACGCGCCACCGATGTTCTGCTGGCCGGTGCGGCGCTGGTGCTGCTCAGCCCGTTCCTACTGGTCATCGCGCTCCTCATCAAGCTCACTTCTCCCGGACCGGCTGTTTTCCGCCAGGTCCGGTGCGGATTGAACGGCCGCCGGTTCGTGTTCTACAAATTCCGGTCCATGTCCGCGGACGCGGAGGCGCGGCGCGCGGAGCTGGAACACCTGAATGAGCGTACTACTGTTTTTAAGATGAAGAATGATCCGCGGCTGACACCGGTGGGCCGCTGGCTGCGCAAGTTTTCAATCGACGAATGGCCGCAGTTGTGGAACGTGCTGAAGGGCGACATGTCTCTGGTTGGACCGCGCCCGCCGTTGCCTGCCGAGGTGGAACAATATGAACGATGGCAGCGGCGGCGCCTGCGCATGCGCCCGGGGCTGACGTGCCTGTGGGTGGTGAGCGGGCGCGACCGCGTGGACTTCGATACATGGATGCGTCTGGATATGCAGTACATCGATACCTGGTCGCTGGCGCTTGATTGGAAGATCATCCTGCGTACCATTCCGCAGGTGTTAACAGGCAGGGGGGCGCACTGACGGCATGCAACTGATTCCCACCAACGCGGAAGTGCTGGATCTGGTCCAGCGCGCAGGGGGCCTGCGCCAAGGCCACTTTGAGTATCCCAGCGGCCTGCACTCGGCCAACTACATTCAGATGGCGCTGGCGATGCGCCGGCATGAGGACGCCACGCTGCTGAGTGTCGCGCTCAGCAGATTGGTGCGTTCCAACGGAGAGATTCGGGCCATGCTCTCGAAGCTCTCGATTGTCGCACCTGCCACCGGCGGCCTCCCGGTGGCTTACGGCGTGTGCGAAGCGTTGCGAGCCCATCAGGTTTACTGGGCGGAGAGCGTGACGCAAAACGATCCACTGAATTTCCGCATGTTCTTTGCACTGGAACCCGGTGAGAAGGTGCTGCTGGTCGACGACATCATTCGCTCCGGGCGCCGCCTGACGCAACTGAAGCAGCTGGTGGAGGACAGGGGCGGGGAAGTGGTGGGCATTGCCGTTCTGATTCACGACCCCACGCCCGGCGTGGCGGATTTTGGGAAGCTGCCGTTCTACCAACTGGCGAAGTTCAGTTCCGAATATTCCCAGGCCGGGGCGGCTTGTGAATTGTGCAGGCAGGGCGTGCCGTTGACGAAAGTGTGGGTGTAGCCGCGCCCCATGGTCGACCGACGTACATTTCTGTTGACGCCGGCCGCCCTGCTGGCCGCGGCGGCGGAGCGCAAGCCCAACGTGGTACTGATTACGGCAGGGGGCTGGCGCGCGCAGGCCGTGCCATG
>CAMAUG010000034.1 GCA_945861255.1 Candidatus Sulfopaludibacter sp. SbA3 | reverse complement strand
AGGAGGACGCCGATTATGGGTTCGACCAGACGCACGATACTGGCAGCAGGAGCTACGGCTGCGGCAACGGCCGCCGTGCCGCGCATATTTGCTCAACAGCCGGGCAACCGAGGAACCGGCAAGTTCTATGAAAAGGGCCCGGTTCGCATCCACTATGACGAGACCGGTTCCGGCTTCCCGCTTTTGCTGCTTCCGGGTGGAGGGTTGAACGCGACCATTGCCTTCTTCACCGGCAACGCGCCGTTTAATGCGATGGAGGAGTTCAAGGGAGAATATCGATGCATCGCGGCGGACCTGCGTAACGCCCCCAGCGGCCAGTCCACCGGCCCCGTCGAGGTCGACCGGCCGTGGGAATCCTATGCCGACGACCAGCTGGGCCTGATGGATCATCTTGGAATCGACAAATTCATGGTGATGGGTTTCTGCATTGGCGGCCCCTTCGCCTGGAGTCTTTTGAAGCGCGCACCCGCTCGTATTGCCGCGGCCGTGCTGGCGCAGCCCGTGGGTTGGCGTCCGGAGATGCGCGACCCTAAGTATCCAGGCACATTTTGGAAGAGCTGGGCGCCCGCGCTGAACGCAAAGCGGCCCGAGATCACGACGCAAACGGCCGACCAATTCGCGACCAAAATGTTCGAAACCGATCCGGACTTCGTCTTCACCGTTACGCGCGATTTCGTGCGTAATTGCCAAAACCCGATCCTGGTGCTGCCGGACGAGGTTCCCTCGCACCCATACGCCGTCGCCATGGAGTGCGCGATGCTCGCGCCACAAGCCGAAGTGAGCATGTTCCCATGGAAACAACCCAAGGAGCGAATTCCCCTGGCGGTGCGCCAAATTCATTCGTTCCTCAAGGCGCATCGACCTGCTTAGGCGGCGCCCGATGCGGCATTGTGGCGGAGTCCAGTGCACAGCGGCCTTCGCCGAGGATCAGACGCGAGCGTTTCCTGTATTGCGATTTTGCTCTAGAATAGCTGGCAGGAGAGAGCAATAATGAAGACCTTATGTGTTCCAGCGCTTGTCATCCTTGCGCTAGGCTCTGCTGTAGTGCCGCTATCGGCGCATCACTCATGGCCTGTCAGCTTTGACCGGCTCGTCACGGTGAAGGGCACCGTAATTGAGTTCATGTGGACCAACCCGCATCCGATGATCACTCTTGAGGTTCAGGCCAATGACGGTCGGACCGAGAAATGGCAGATCGGTGGCCCCGCAATCAACCGGATGGAGGCTAATGGGTGGACCCAGACGACGGTGAAGCGCGGCGACGTGATCACGGGCATCGGCTATCAGTTTGCCGACGGCCAGAAGATCGTCAGGCTTGAGCGCGTCGTACTGGCCGACGGCAAGGAAATACGCCTCTACGGCCGCTAGATCAGCGGATCGGGCCACGCGGAGTTCCTGCGGGCCCGGATTCGATGGCGTGAGGTTCGCAGTACCGGTCTGGTGTCGCACAGGGTACTGCCAGTGTGAGCGTGGACGCTCCGCGCCCCTGTTGGCGCGCAGTCAGGCAGTCACTTCTTTCTGGTGGCGTCCTCAGTGCGGGCGCCCTTGAGTATCCCCTCCATCGCGTAATTCGCTTCGTGACAGGCGTATTCGTACATTTGTTCGCCGGTCCTGTTCAGGGGAAGGACTACCGTCCACGGTCTTGTAAACATCGAAGGATCGTCCACAGTATAGCGGTAGTCGATCGTATTTTCGTCAACGCGCCGGAAGCGTTCCACGATGTGCAAACCTGCGCCCGCGCGTCCGCAGCAATTGAACGAGGCGAACCTGACATCGTCGTTGTAGTTGGTTGTGTCAACGACCAGCGTTTCACCGTCCCAATGCGCGACTGAGTCTCCCAGCCAGAGCCGCACGCTTGGCGGAAGATGCGGACTCCCGTCCAGGCGAATCACCCGTACTTCGTGAAGCATCTCCTGCATCAGCGCGATGGAATCACGAGTCTGCACAATTTGAACGATGTTGTTGTAGCCACCCGACAACTTGGGGGCGGAGCGTGTGAGGCAACGTTCCGCAAGATCCCGATCCGTCCAGGAATCGGCCGGTCCGCGTTTGCTCCGCGATTCGCGCCGAGCCGCCTCCCTCTTCTGCGCTTCCGGCGTCAGGGGAGGGATTCTGCCCTCGGGCGGGTCGATAATCAGCGACGTTGGAATCTGTCCGTCCACCAGGGCGAGTTTGGTTCCCCGTTCATAAAAGATCTGGTTGTAGGAGCCGACGTCTTTTCGGGCCGGCCCGTCCTCGCGATCCGCGTTGGTCAGCTGAAGGACAAGCTTTTCGCGTTCCGCGGCTTCCCGTTCAGTAAAGAATCGCTTTGCACCCAGATCCAAGGGCCGTTCGAGCGGCGTAAGCGTCGAATAAGTCCAAACACCCTGAAGGTCCGGATGCCCGTCCGGTGTTCGGGGCTGGGTCCAGATCTTCGCCGCGGATTGCACAGCCGGTGATTTGACTTGCGCTGTGACCGGTGCGTTGATGAGCAGGAATGTTACGGCGGGTACAAAGAACAGGCTCAGATGCGAAGGAGAAAAGCGGCGATAGGTCATCGGTTGCTCCCTTGAATCGGGATCTCTTCTGGCGTCCAGTATAGCCGATTGGCGGCCTTCACAGGCTCCGAGAGTCTTTGGGCCGAACGTCTCCGTATGTCGCTCAAGAAGCACCGGAGTGGGCACTGCGGCGATTCCTGGCGAGAGCAGCCCTACGACCAACATCCGGTGATCTGCGCACCGCGCAGCAATACTACCGGTCCCGAGCCGTCACCAAATTCGTCACCGCCATCAACGCTCTCTGATAGGGCGAATCCGGGAATTGCGCGATGATGGCCCGGGCCCTCTCCGTGAATTCCTGCGCGCGCTCCTGGGCTCGCTCAATCCCCTGATGGCGCGTAAGAATTTGCAGGATCTTGCCGAACGGAACCTGATCGTAATTCCCGTCGGCCAGCACGGTTTCCACCAGCTTGCGCTCCTCCGCGTCGGCGGTCTCCAGCGCGAACACCAGCGGCAGCGTGACTTTACCCTCGCGCAGATCGTTGCCCACCGGCTTTCCCAGAATCTTTTCGCGCGACGTGAAGTCCAGGATGTCGTCCACCAGTTGGAACGCGATGCCCAGGTTCCAGGCGTAATCGCCCAGCTTCTGCTCCAGCACTTCGCCCGCGCCCACCGTCAGCGCGCCCAACCGCGCGCAGGCAGAGAACAGGCTCGCCGTCTTGCGGTCGATCAGCTCCATGTAGTCCGCTTCGGTGACGGCGATTTTGCCGATACGCTCAAGCTGCAACAGTTCGCCTTCCACCATCATCTGTGTCAGCGCGATCAGCACATCCAGAATCTGAAAATTTCGTTCGCGCAGAGCCACTTGGAAGGCCTGCATGTAGAGCCAGTCCCCAGCCAGCACGGATGTGTGATTTCCCCACACCACGTTGATCGAAGGCCGCCCGCGGCGCGTCTTGGCCAGGTCGATGACGTCGTCGTGCACCAGCGTCGCGGTGTGGATCATTTCCACCACCGCCGCCATCCGGATCAGCCCCGGGTTCGCGTCGCCCAGCAGATGGCCCGAGAGCAACACCAGAATCGGGCGCAACCGCTTGCCTCCGCCCGATTGAAGGTATTGGTTGATGTAATTCATGGCCTCCACCGAGGCCACCGATTCCAACCCGATCTCGCGCTCCACTTTGTCCAGATCCGCGCGCACCAGGTCGAAGATTTCCAGCGCGGACAAGGTTTGGCCGATCTTTCCGAATGCCATGAGAATGTTCCAGTGTAGCGTAAATCGCGTTGCGTCCGGCTCAAAGGGTCGGCAAGGCACGGGCGCGTGGCAGCTCTGCCGCGACGGCCCAGCGCGGGCCAGTGAAAGTGCCGGTTGCTACGCCTCGACGGGCTCCAGCGCTCTGGCCGCGTAAGTGCGCTCCACATAGTCGTTGAGGATTGTCATGAACTCCTCGACGATGTGGTCCCCGCGGAGCGTGCACTTCAGCTTGCCGTCCACATACACGGGCGCCACGGGTTCTTCAAACGTCCCCGGCAACGAAATACCCAGGTTGGAGTGCTTGGATTCACCCGGCCCGTTCACCACGCAACCCATCACCGCCACTTTCATTTCCTCCACGCCCGCATAGCGCGTTTTCCACACGGGCATCTGCGTGCGCAGATACGTCTGTATCTGATCCGCCATGTCCTGGAAGAACGTGCTGGTGGTCCGCCCGCAGCCCGGGCATGCGGTCACCTGCGGAGTGAAGCTCCGCAGTTCGAGCGACTGCAAAATTTGCTGGCTGACGATCACCTCGTCTGTCCGGTCGCCATTCGGCAGCGGCGTGAGGGACGCGCGAATCGTATCGCCGATGCCTTCCTGCAGCAACACGCCGATCCCCGCCGTGGTCGCCACAATACCTTTCGATCCCAACCCGGCCTCGGTCAGGCCCAGGTGCAGCGCGTAGTCGCATTCCGCCGCCAGCATGCGGTACACGGCGATCAGGTCCTGCACGCCGCTGACCTTCGCGCTCAAGATAATGCGGTCGCGCCCCAATCCGTAATGCTCGGCCGCTCTTGCTGATTCGAGCGCGCTCACCACGATGGCACGCAGCGTAACCGCCTTGGCGTCCAGCGGTTCGGCCAGCTTGTTGTTGTCGTCCATCATGCGCGTCAACAGCGCCCCGTCAAGCGATCCCCAGTTGACGCCGATGCGCACCGGCCTGCCGTATTCGATGGCCGCCTCGATCATGGTGCGGAAGTTGTCGTCGTGCTTCTTGCCGATATTCACGTTGCCCGGGTTGATCCGGTATTTCGCCAGCGCCCGCGCCATGTCGGGATATTTCTTGAGCAGCAAGTGGCCGTTGTAGTGGAAGTCCCCGATCAAAGGCACTCGCACTCCGAACTTGTCCAGCGTCTCGGCGATCTTCGGCACCGCCCGCGCGGCGTCATCGGTGTTCACCGTCACGCGCACCAGTTCAGAACCCGTCTGAGCCAACGCCATCACCTGATTGACAGTGGACGTCACGTCCGCCGTATCGGTATTGGTCATCGACTGCACGACGATCGGATGATCCCCGCCGACAAACACACGGCCAATCTGAACCGCCACGGACTTGCGGCGTGTAAGTGCTGGCATGCCTAGCATTGTACCGTGGAAAAACAGCGCAACGCCCCGGTTTCACGGACGAAATCGTCGCGATCGCATGCGCGCCGCAAGCTCCGGCGGACCGGTTAAGTCAGGCTCACTTCCCCTTGACGGCGGTCCCATCGGCTTTCTTGTTCTGCTCTCGCGGTTTGTAGCCATCGAGCGAACGATGGTGGCGGTAGTACTCTCCAGCTTCATTCAGGGAGCGCGAGTCCGGAGGGTGGCACACTTCGCAGCCCTGCTTGGTGCGGCGCGTATATTCGGGCTTTGCGGACACTTTGTCCGTACTTAGTAGGCCAGCGATACCGAGCACCACCACTGGAGCCGCATATCTCAACAAGGTGCTTGGAGAATAAGAACCCATCGCGTTTCCACCACCATTCTAACGTGGTTGGAGCGCGGGGACTGGAGAACCCACGGCCCGTCAAACGTAACGTTATCAGGAGAGTTCGTCCATTGTCGAACGGCGCGCCCACGGGGTATATACTGGCAGTCTGAGCGATACCCAATGATGATGCATATCAGAACCGCCCTGGCCGCTAGCTTGTTCGCCATTCCCGCCCTGCTCACCGCGCAAGGCGAACGTCCTCAAGTAAAATCCTTCGACCTCACTAAAGTCGAAATGCATCCACCTCCCGCGCAGGGCATTGCCATCAAAGCCGGCCGCATGTTCGATGCGCGCGCCGGACGCAACCTGACCAACCAGGTGATCCTCATCAAAGGCGACCGCATCGTAGACGTAGGCCCCGCCGATCGCGTCGCCATCCCGCAGGGCGCGCGCGTCATCGACCTCAGCCGCGCCACCGTGCTGCCCGGTTTGATCGACCGCCACGTTCATCTGATGCAGGATCCGCAACCCAACGACGCGCGCGCCTTCGCCATCGGCCTGAACTATGCCATCCGCGATTTGTACGCGGGATTCACCACGTTGCAGGATATGAATTCGGGCTCTACCTGGGCGATCATTGAACTGCGCGACGCCATCAACAAGGGTCTGGTCATGGGCCCGCGCCTGCAGGTGGCCGGTCCGGCGTTGAACCCGCGCGGAGCCACGGCGTACTCGCCGCCCAGCGGCGTCATCCCCTTCGGAATCGGCCCCGGTGATCCGCACTTGCAGAACGCGGGCAATATCAATTCGCCGTGGCTCGCCCGCGCCGCCGTGCGCGAGCGCTCGCATTATGGCGTCGATTGGATCAAGGTTTACGAAACCGAAGACCACGAAGGCGGTGGCTATCCCGATCCCGCGGGCGGCGGCGCGTTTCGTCCCGACGGCCGCATGATCAACGTGCCATCGCTCACGCTGGAGGAAAATCAAGCCATCGTCGATGAGGCGCACCGCCGGGGATTGAAAGTCGCCTGCCACGCTTACGGCGGCGAGGGCCTGCGCAACTGCCTGGCGGCGGGCGTCGATTTGCCGATGCACGTCATCGTCGGCGTCAACAACACGCCGGGGTTGGACGACGAAACCATTCGCTTGTTCAAGCAGCCTCTCGCCAACGGCACAATGCGCCCCGTGATGCAGACCTTGTGGGACTTGATCGGCGATCTGGAAGAACGCGATCTGAAAGGCTCTGGCGGTAAGGTGACGCGCTTTCAACTCACCGAACTGAGCTTCAAGCGCTTGATCAAGGAAGGCATCAAAGAAGTCTTCGGCAGCGGCGCCTACACAGTAGGCCATGGCGTGCAGGCCCACCAGTTCGCCATCTATTCGAAGTGGGGCTACACACCCGCGCAAGCTCTGCAAATGGCTACGGTCACCGCCGCCGAAGGTCTCAACTTCGAGCTGGGCAAACACGTAGGCATTATCGAAAAGGGCCGGTACGCCGATATAGTCGCGGTCTCCGGCGACCCCTTGGCCGACATCACCGAAACAGAACGCGTAAAATTTGTCATGCGGGGCGGCGTGCTGTTCCGCAACGAGTTGCAATAAGGATGTTGCAATAATTGATGACGACCCGAAGAACCATTCTCCGCTCGACTGGCGCGCTGCTGGCCGCCGCGGCGCTCCCCACGCGCGTCGCCCGCGCCGCCGCCCCGCCCGGCCCCATCATCACTCGCCTCAGCACGTACATGAGCGAAGCCGCCGGACGCGCTCTTCCCGCGGAAGCTCTCGAAAAAACCAAACATCATTTACTCGACACGTTCGCCGCCATGATCTCCGGCTCAGACCTGCCGCCCGGCCGGACCGCGCATAAGTTCGCGCGCGCGCACGCCGGCGAAAAAGTCGCTACCGTCGCGGCGTCCGATATCGTCTGCGGACCCATGGAAGCCGCCATGGCCAACGGCATGCTCGCGCATTCCGATGAAACCGACGACTCGCACGCCCCTTCGCAGTCGCATCCCGGATGTGCGGTGGTGCCCGCCGCCCTCGCCGCGGGTGAATATTTCGGCATCGACGGAACGCGCATGTTGCGCGCCGTCGCGCTGGGTTATGACGTGGGAACGCGCGTGACCATGACGCTGGGCGCGCTCGCCTACCAGATGGCCACCGAACGCAGCTCCCATATGATCGCGAGCGATTTCGGAGCCCACGCCGCCGCGGGCTGCGCCGCCGGATTCAACGCCCAACAAATGCGCTGGATGCTCGATTACGCGGCGCAGCAGGCCTCCGGCATCACGGCCTGGCAGCGCGACACGGATCACATCGAAAAGTCCCTGGTCTTCGGAGGCTTTCCCGCCCGCAACGGCGTGAGTGCCGCGCTGGTTCTCCACGCGGGCGGCACCGGCGTGGACGACGTGCTCTCCGGCTCCGGCAACTTCCTGAACGCATTTCAGGCGCGCAACGATGCGGGCACGCTCATCGACAAGCTCGGCGAGCGCTTCGAAGTCTCCCGCACGAACATCAAGAAATGGACCGTGGGTTCGCCCATTCAAGCCCCTCTCGACGCCGTCGAAAACATCCGCAAGCGCCATCCCTTCGAGGCCGACCAGGTCCACAAGGTCACCGTCCGCCTGTCCCCCAGCGACGCCAACACGGTAAACAATCGCGAGATGCCCGACATCTGCCTGCAACACATGATCGCGGTGATGCTGATCGACAAGACTGCCTCCTTCTCCGCCGCCCACGACAAACCGCGCATGCAGGACGGCGCCGCACTCAAGCAGCGCGCCAAAGTCGATCTGGTCTTCGACGAAGAGTTAGGCCGACTCTACCCCCGCCGCGTAGGCGTGGTGGAGATTGCCTTCACCGATGGCAAGCGCGAAACCGAGCGCGTGGAAGCCGTACGCGGCACCGCCGAAAACCCGATGCCGCGCCAAGAAGTGGTAGCGAAGGCGCGCGACCTGGTCACCCCATTCCTGGGCGCCGCCAAATCCGCGAAGCTCATTGAGACGGTGCTCAACCTGGAAGGCTTGCGAACCATCCGCGACCTCCGCCCCCTGCTCCAGATATAGGGGACGGCAACCGGACAGCAACCCCTTTCCCCTATTGTTCCGCCAGCGCTCGCGCATACAAAGCGGTCATCGCCTTGTCGTGCCGCCGCGGACAAACACGGAAGAGCGGCGGCCCAGCCGCGGCGGGTAAAATGTACGCATGGACTTCCGGCGGTTGCTCCGCGCCACGCTTTTTACGCTAGCCATCAACTTAGCTGCGCCGCCGGGCAATGTGGCGTCCGCGGAAGTCGTCGGCGGCACGGCGGAGATCGCTGGAACCACGGTCCGGTACAGAGTCGTTCTGCCCGCGAACTTCGATCCGGCGAAAGCCTACCCCGGCGTGCTCGCGTTCCCCCCCGGCGCGCAGACCATGGAGCTGGTCGATGGCCTGATCTACTGGAATCTCCGCCGGCAGGCCGAGCGGCGCGGTTTCATCGTCTTCATACCCGCCGCGCCGGACGGGCTTGCGTTCTTCAAAGGAGGCGAGAAGGTCTTCCCGGAGCTCCTTACCAAGTTGCTGGCCGATTACAAAATCCAGGACAACAAGTTTCACATCGCGGGCATGTCCGCCGGAGGGTACAGCGCGTTTCTCATCGCCGCCCAGCACCCGCAATACTTTATTTCCGTCACCGGCTTCCCCGGCTACCTGCGGGACGCTACCGGGGCGGGCGTCAATGCGCTGGCGAACATGTGCATCCACATGTACGTGGGCGAGAACGATGCAAGGTGGCTCGAATCCATGGACGCCCAATTCAAACAGTTCCAAACGAAGGGCTACAACGTGAAGTTCGGCGTCGAAAAAGGGCAAGGCCACGTCATGCGATCGCTGGAGCAAAATGGAGCGGCTCGGTTGTTCGACAACTTCGAAGCTTGCGGCGCCCGTTAGTCCGCCCGAACGGGCACGTCCGCGCGTTGCTCCGCGATCGCTCCGATCACGTCGCGCTCCACCAGCTCATGCACGGCGCTGCGATGCTCGTGCCGGTCGTCGCCCAGCGCCACTGACGACGTGGTCACCACCACCAGATCCAGCGCCGGAACGATGAAGATATACTGCCCGCCGAATCCCCATGCGTAGTAAGTTTGCTGGCCGGCCAACTCGTCCATCCACCATCCGTAGCCGTAATAGCGCCCGCTGAAACGCGATTGCGTGCGCGGTATGAACGACGTATCCACCCACGCCGCGGGCACCACCTGTTTGCCCAGCGCCTTGCCGTGGTGCAAATACGTCTCGCCGAACGCCAGCATCTGGCGCGGCGTCAGCAGCATGTCGTTGCCGCCGAAGTAAATGCCCTGCGGATCGCGCGGCCATTGCGCCAGCGTGATGCCCAGCGGTTTGGCCAGCACTTCCTGCGCGAACGCCCAGGTGTCCTTGTGAGTGGCCTTCGTGAGGATCGCCGATAGCAGATGTGTGTTGCCCGTGCTGTAATCCATCTGTTCGCCCGGACTCGCGACCACGCGGCGTGTGAGCGCGAATTTCACCCAGTCCGGACTCCCCACCCACGCGCCGTAATTCCAGCGGCTGGTCGATTCCAGGCCGGACCGCATCGTCAACAAGTCTTCAATCGTGATCTTACGCTTCACCGCATCCGCCTTGGGCCCATTCAGTTCCGGAAAGTACTGCGCGATGGGCGCGCGCACGCCCGCGATCAGGCCTTTGTCGATCGCCACTCCCACCAGCGCCGAAATCAGGCTCTTGGACGCCGACTTCACGTTCTGGTGACTGGCCGCGCCGGTACCGTGGAAATATCGTTCCAGAATCAGTTCGCCATGCCGGCTGACCAGCAGACTATGCAAGCGCGGCAAGCGCGCGGCCGCTTTCACCGCGGCATCGAAGCGCGGCGCTTCCGCGGCGCACGCGGCTGCCGCCACAGCGGCAAGCACAATCACGAATCTGGCCAACGTCCACACCCGCGATTATTATAGCCAGTGACAGCTTCCGTCCGGACCGGCCACTCCGCTACAATGCTGAGTTCAGGTCCAATGCCGATTCTTCCCGTCGAGAGACCGCACCTTGACCCGCGCTTCGTTTGCTACCAGGTGGAGATCCGGAAATCAGTCATCCACCGCTTCGGCGTCTACGCCAAGCAGCGCATTCCCGCCAACCGCAAGGTGATCGAATATACAGGCGAGCGCCTGAACCGGCGCCAAGCCAAAGCCCGTGGCGATAAACACATGACGTATCTGTTTTCGGTGGACGACTATTGGACGCTGGACGGCGCCGTGGGCGGAAGCGGCGCGGAGATCATCAATCACAGTTGCGAGCCCAATCTGATCAGCCGGGTGATGAAGGGCCACATCCTGTACATGAGCCTGCGGCCCATTAAGCCCGGCGAAGAACTGACGGTGGATTACAACTTCACCAAGAACGGCGACCGCACCCCATGTTCCTGCGGCTCAAAGAACTGCCGCGGCATCTTGGAGAAGAATCGGTGACCGGCGGAAGACGCCACGGTCTGCCAAGAACCACGGACTACTCAAGAAGAGACACACTTCCGGTAATGCTTTAAGGGGCCCCCGAGCCGTTTGTTAACTCTCTCGGCCGAGAGGCTGTCGTCTGACTCGAACATGGTGAGTCAAGTAAGGCGAGGCCATTTTTTACTCGCCTGACTGCGAGACCGTTTCCTGTGGCGAACGGTGCGCTGCCATTCCTTTAGCCCGCCATGCACGTGAAGATCGCGGTGAGCGCCGGGAAGTAGTACTTGTGAAGATGATGTCATGTGAGGCAGAATGATGCTATATGCCTCATGCCATCGCCCCACGCGCCAAACGCCCTCGCAGCCAGGTGAAAGCAGCCAAGCCGGTTGCGGCCGGATCGCGCTATACCGTCGGCTTACCCTCCGCTGTCGCCCAACAGGTTCAGCGTTACGCTCAGACGGCCGATACGAGTATGAGCAAAGCCGTCGCCGCACTCGTGCGGCTGGGCCTGGAAAGCCAGCAAGATCGCAAGCGCGAATTTTTCAAGAAGCTGAAGGCCAATCTGGCCGACGACGACCCCAAACAGCAGGACCGCCTGGTGGACGAGTTTCGTAGCTTGATTCTGGGTCTCTGATCCATGCCGAAGATCCAGTAGGAGCGCCTTCCGCGGGAGAAGTGGGCCCATTTGCGCGACCGCGCGAAGCAGCGGCAAATTTCCGATCGCGATCTATTCGCGCTGGCCGAATGGAAGGCTCAAGATCCCGACGTCCCCGATGGCCGCTGGTACAAAGATTTCGGAACGTTCAAATTGTGCGGCACTGGAAAGTATCCCAGCACGTTCTTGCTATCCGGGCATGCTGCGCACGGCAAGGAGATCTGAAACGTTGATCCTGACAGGCCGTGGGTTGGCACTACCGCGCGGCCAGGCGACCGCACCCCATGTTCCTGCGGCTCAAAGAACTGCCGCGGCATCTTGGAAAAGTAAGCACCCGTCCCTTGCATGGGCGTAGGCGGCTGCCCCGCCCGATTGTCTGCTACCGGTCGAGCCGGTTCACGGTCCGCCGCGGGAGTGCCGCCCGAAACACGATGCCATGGGCGTGCTGGCGAAGCAGCTTTCCGTTCTTGCGAAGGTCTCCGGATTGGACCAGGATCTGCATGTTCGCTTTGACCAGGTCCCACTACTATTTTGATCATCGTCGAGCATGTTGGACTTCAGTCTGTCGCGCAACGCCTCGGCGTCCATATGGATATTGGCGGCGTCGCTGACGATCAGCCATTGCCGGCACAGTGCCGGCAGGCACTGTGTTCACTGGTCAAGCTGCGAATGGGAATACGCGAAAGCTGCTGTGCTCCGCGCGCCGGTCCGCCGCCTCCTGGCAGATGATGCAGCGCCTGGCCCATGGCACGGCCTGCAAACGTCTGTTCGGAATCTCAACGTCGCATTCCTCGCAGATGCCGAAGCTGCCATCTGCGATCCGCGCCACGGCAGACCGGACTTCGCGCAACAGTTGCGTGTCGCGATCGATGGCCAGCATTGCAAATTCGCGCTCGCCTTTCAGGACGGCCTGCTCGATCTCCTCGGCGGAATACTCCATCGCAATTCTTCCCCGGCTGTGGAGCGCCCGCAGCAGCTCCCTCACCTTTGCATCTAACAACCACCGGTACACTGATGTATCGCGTTTCATGATTGGTCTCCTGAATTTCCTAACCGAACTTTCACAGGCCGTGGGATCCCGGCGCCGTACCGCAAGCTGGTTTGCCGTCCCACGGCACGCCCCGCCCGATCGGCTGCTCTGGTGACAGCGACGAACATGTCGGCATCGCGCTCCTCGATGACAATCTGAGAATGCCAGTTCGTCTGGATGGTCAACTTGCATTCCTGATCCACCCCGCCCCTGGGGCCGTTTACGTCTTCCAGATTCACGACAGCCGAGCGCAGCCGGCCGGCGAAGCGTCCCAGAGAAAAACGAAGCCGGCGATCCACGTGACTGGCGAGTTCGGGGGTGAGCTCAAGATTGCGTTTGCGTATCTGAATCCGCATTGCCGTTTCCCTACAATTCGACAATACTGCCGGATTGATGATTCGACAATAAGATTGTTTGGATGCGTCTGATCGGATATTCCGATGGGTGGTCTACTTCTGGGGCAAATTCAGCAAGAACCGCTCGGCGGCCTCAGCGATCGCCGTTACCGCCGGATGCTTCAGGCGGCGCTCCACGGAGACGGCATAGAAACGCTCGACGATCTCCGTCGTCCGGGCAATGACGGCCACTCCATAATGCTCTCGAACGTCCTTCTCGACGGCCGAAGCCACGGGGAAGATTCCGGCCCCTGCCTGCCCGAACACCTTGAGCAGCGCGCTATCTTGAAACTCGCCCACAATCAATGGACGAATCTGATGCCGGCCGAACCACTGGTCCAGGGACCGGCGCATCGTGGAGCCTTCCGTCGGCAACAACCATGGCGCTCCGTCCATCGACTTCGGAAAACCTTTGCGGTACCGGATGGCAAGTTCCCGCGTGGCGCAGAAAGAAACACCGCAACTCCCCAGTTCGTGGTTGAATGCACGCGCCCGGGTTGGCGCCGTGACAGGGGCGTCTGTAAGGATCATGTCCAGACCGTGGCTGGCCAGTTTCAATAGCAAATTTTCGGTATTGTCCTCGTGACAAATCAGGTGCACCGGTTCGGCCATCTTGAGGACAGGCTCCAGAACACGAAATGCGATCCACTTGGGAATCAAATCGGAAATGCCTACAATGAACCTCGCGGGTCTGCCCTGCGGACGGCCGCGCAGCACATCTTGCAGTTCCGACCCCACTGAGAATATCTCTTCGGCATAGCGGTACACCACCTGCCCGATGTCGGTCAGCACCAGATTCCTGCCGGACTTACTGAATAGCTTCTCGCCCAGCGCTTCTTCAAACTGGCGCAGTTGGCCGCTGATGGTCGGCTGGGCTAGCCGGAGTTTCTCGCAGGCGCGGGCGATGGTGCCCTCCTTGGCAACCATCCAGAAGTAGTGAAGGTGGTGATAGTTAAGCCACTCCATGCTGTCCACTATACATCGTTTTTAGCGATATTTCGATCCGCATTTATCTATTTGTCGATCAGGGGAGTTTTCCGTAGAGTGGAACATGTAACCCGAACCCGCTCATGCCAGCCTCTCCAAAAACTGTAATCTCTCCCCACCAGAGACTCTTCGCGATGCTCCAGTTGGAGCGCAATGACCTGTCGGTGGCGATTGTATTTTCCCTGGCCATCGGCCTGCTCACGCTGGCGGTGCCCGTCACCACGCAGGCGCTCGTCAACACGGTCGCGTTCGGCACGCTGCTGCAGCCGTTGCTGGTGCTCAGCATGCTGGTTCTTACTCTATTGACGATCTCGGCCATTCTACAAACAATCCGGTTTCGCGTCGTGGAGATCCTGCAGCGGCGCGTGTTTGTGCGGCTGGCATCGGAATCTCTCCATCGGCTTCTCAACGCCAAGGCGGATGTTCTGCGGCTGGAGAATGGCCCCGAAGTGGTCAACCGTTTCCTGGATATCGTGATCGTGCAGAAGGCCGGCGCGACGCTGCTGGTGGACGGTTTGAGCGTGCTGACGCAAACCATCGTCGGGATGGCCTTGCTGGGCGTGTATCACCCGTGGCTGCTGGCGTTTGATGCCGTGTTGCTGGCGGCGCTTTTGATCGTGATGTTTCCTCTTGGACTCGGCGCGGTGGGCACGGCCGTGACGGAATCCAAAGCCAAGTATGCGTTGGTCGGATGGCTGGAGGAGGTTGCTCGCAATGCGACCACGTTTCGCGGCGAGAAACCGGCTTTTTTCGCGACCCAACGCTGCGATGCTCTGGTCCAGGAATACTTGGGCTATCGCGCGAAGCATTTCAAAGTTCTATTGCGCCAGTTCGCGGGGTCCCTGCTGCTGCAAGCCTCCGCCAGCGCCGCGCTGCTGGGTATCGGCGGGATGCTCGTCATCCAGAGACAATTGACGCTCGGTCAACTGGTGGCTGCCGAACTGGTTGTGACCGCCGTGCTGGCGGGAATTTCGAAGCTCGCGAAGCATCTGGAGACGTTCTACGATCTGCTGGCGTCCCTCGACAAACTTGGCACGCTCACCGATCTTCCCGCGGAGTCCTCCGGTCACGAACCACCCCCTGGGCAGGGCCCGGCCGCTCTTCTGATTCGCGCCCCCCGCTACAGCATAGAAGTTGCGCCGCGGGAGAAAGTAGGACTGCGGGGCCTCAGCGGCTGCGGTAAGAGCACGTTGCTCGACGTCATCGCCGGCTATGCCGACCTCCCCGGAGTTTCTGTTGAGCTGGACGGCGCCGATATCCGAAATCTTCAGTTGCGGCAGCTCCGGACCGGGATCGCGCTGGTCCGGGGTGTCGAGCTGTTCCACGGAACCATTCTCGATAACGTCCGCGTCGGCCGGGATCTATCGGTGCCGCAGGTGCAAAAAGCGCTGGATGAGGTGGGCGTATGGAACGCCATCCAGCAGCTCCGGGACGGTCTGAATACGATTGTAGCCACGGGAGGACCGCCGCTTTCGGAAGGGCAGAAGCAGGCCGTGATGCTGGCCCGCGCCATTGCCGGATCGCCTCGATTGCTGATCATCGATGAGGCGCTGGATGGCGTGCAGGACTCCGAGGAGCGAGACTTGTTCACCGGCATATTGTTCGACCGGAACGCTCCTTGGACCCTGCTGCTGGTCACCGCCAGGGAGGACTTGATACAACGCTGCGATCGAGTGTTGCACCTTACCCGGGACGATCTGCGGGAGGCTGCATGAGCGCCCACGGCTCTCCTTATCCGCTGCTACCCTCCATGGCGGAAGTGTCCGGCTACGCTTCGGCCCGCCGGATTGCCTGGGTCCTGGTCTTCTTCTTTGTGATTCTCGTCGTTGCTCTCGGCTTCACGCCCTGGCAGCAGAGCATCGGCGGGTCCGGCAGAGCGATCGCGCTCGCGCCTCTCGAGCGGCAACAGACTATTTCCGCGCCGGTGGACGGTAGGGTGGTGCGATGGCATGTCGCGGAAGGAACGCGCGTCAAGCAGGGAGATGTAGTGGTCGACGTGAGTGACAATGACCCCGGCATGATCGAGCGCCTGCGAGGAGAATTGACGGATGCCCGGGACCGCCAGGAGTCTCTCGGTGACCGAATAGCGGGTCTTGAAGCATCGCGCGAAAGTGCCCTGGCCGCCGCGGAGTCGCGCGTCGGCATGGCAGCGGAGCGGATCAGTGCCGCCGAGCGGGGCCTTGAAGCCGCCGAAGCTACCCTGCTGGCTGCGCGCCTCAATCTTGAGCGCCAGGAGCAACTCATCAAGCGTGGCCTGACGGCTACGCGAAACGTCGAGCTGGGTCGAATGGATAACGACCGCGCGGCGGCCGAAGTAGAGCGCGCCCGTAACACCCTGAATGCCGCCCGTAAAGATCATGACGCCACGACCGCCGACCGGCAGAAGGTGGAGGCGGACTACCGGGCGCTGGTCGAAGACGCTAACGCCGCCCGTTCCTCGGCCAGCGGGGCCGTCCGTCCCATCGAGACCCGCCTGGCGCGCCAGTCGACTCAGGAAATCCGCGCCCCTCGTGATGGTGTGATCCTGCGCCTTCTCGCCCAACCGGGCAGCGAAATGCTCAAGGCCGGTGAGCCTCTGGCCGTGTTGGTCCCCGATACAACCCAAACCGTCGTCGAACTGTGGATCAATGGCAACGACATGCCGCTGCTCCATATCGGCGACCAGGTTCGCCTGCAGTTTGAGGGATGGCCGGCCATCCAGTTCGTGGGTTGGCCGTCGGTTGCGGTGGGCACCTTCGGCGGAACAGTGAAGCTGCTCGACGCAACCGACGACGGCAGTGGACGCTTCCGCATCCTGGTCGCGCCGGATGCCTCCGATGAAGCCTGGCCGGAGGCCCGTTATCTGCGTCAGGGAGTTCGCGCCAACGGTTGGGTACTGTTGCAGCAAGTCAAATTGGGCTTCGAGCTGTGGCGCCGCTTCAATGGTTTCCCACCCACCACCACCAAAACTACCGAGCCCGTGACCGGAGGAGCGAACAAGAAAAAATGAGACGCCTTCTGTTGTGGGTACTGTGGGCGGCGCCCGTTGCCGCGCAGACGCCCTTATTGCTCAGCGACATCTTGGACGTAGTCGAGAAGAACTATCCTCCACTGCTGGCGACATTCGCTGAACGCGATATCGCCGATGCGGACATCCTGCAGGCGCTGGGCCGCTTCGATTTCGTCATGGCCGCGCAGACCGATTCAGACCGTTTTGGTTTCTATCCCAACCAGCGCGCTACCATGGGCTTCGACCAAGCCTTTTCTACCCTGGGAGCATCAGCCTATGGCGGCTGGCGGACCGGAACCGGAAGCTTCGCCCCGTACGCGGGAGCCCTGGACACTCGTTCATTGGGCGAATGGCGAGGCGGCGTGAGAGTGCCGTTGCTGCGCAATCGGGAGATCGACGATCGCCGCGGCAATCTCCAGAAGGCACGCATCGGCAAGCGGATCGCCGATCTCACCATCGATCAACAAAGGCTGATCATTCGTCAATTCGCCGCGCGCCGCTACTGGGATTGGGCCGCGGCCGGGCAACGGCTGAGGGTGGCCCAGGATATCCTACGCGTGGCTCAGGAGCGTGATCAGGCGCTTCGGGAGGCGTCCGATCTGGGGCAGATTCCCGCCATCGAGGTCACCGAGAATCAGCGGCAAATCCTGCAAAGGCGTTCGCTATTGGTCGAAGCGGAACGCGGCATTCAGCAGGCGGCCATCGATCTTTCCCTCTTTTACCGGGATGGCTCAGGAAGGCCGCGGCTCGCCTCCAACGCGCAGCTTCCGCCGCAACTTCCCGAGACTGAAACGCTCACCGATGCGCAAGTGGAGCAGGATACGCCGACGGCACTGGAGCGCCGCCCGGAAATCGAGCGTCTGACGCAACAGAAGGAGCAGACACGTGTCGATATTCGCATGGCGGCCAATGAGCGGAAGCCGGCCGTGGACCTGTCTTTGGGGTTTACGGCCGAGGGAGGCGCTGGCGCCGTCAGTCGCGGTCCGAACGAACTCAAAGCCTCGCTTCGTTTTGAACTGCCGTTCCAGCGCCGCGCCGCTACCGGCAGATTACTCTCGGCCGAAGCCAGGTTCAACCAGACGGCCCAGCGGGAACTGTTCGCCCGCAACCAGGTGGAAGCCGAGGTTCAGGATGCCGCCAGCGCCGTTCGTGCCGCGCACAATCGCGCCACGCTGGCTAAGGATGAAGTCAAGGTCGCGCTGGAGCTCGCCGACGCGGAACGCGAGCGGTTTCGCCTGGGAGACAGCACTCTGTTCACGGTGAATCTGCGCGAACAAGCCGCGGTGGATGCGGAATTTCGTCAAGTCTCCGCCGTCAATGATTATCTACGGGCGTTCACCGTCTATGAGCAGGTGACCGCGCGGCTGTTGAGCACGCCCTGATCCGGGCCGGGAGCCGCCGCCGGCGGCCAGGTCGCCGGATTCCGCCCTACCGCGCGGCCAGCAGCGCCCGCAGGTGCCGCGCGCGCTCCGGGGAGCGAAGCTGGCGCAGGGCCTTGGCCTCGATCTGGCGGATGCGTTCGCGGGTGACGTCGAACTCCTGGCCGATTTCCTCCAGCGTATGTTCGCGCTCACAGCCGATGCCGAAGCGCAGGCGGATGACTTTCTCTTCCTTGGGGGAGAGCGTCTTGAGGATATTGGCCGTTTCGTCCCGCACGTTGGTGTCGATCACCGCGTCGACGGGCGAGCCTACCCAACGGTCTTCGATCAGATCGCCCAGCGCGGATTCGCCGTCGCGACCCACCGGGGTTTCGAGCGACACCGGATCCCGCGAGATGGTCTTCAACTTCTGGACCTTCTCCACTGGAATATCCATGCGCCGCGAAATTTCGTCGTTGGTGGGCACGCGGCCCAGCTCTTTTTCCAGCTCGCGCGTGGCCCGCAGGAACTTGTTCATCGACTCATTCATGTGCACGGGAATGCGGATGGTGCGCGACTGGTCGGCAATCGCGCGCGTGATCGCCTGCCGGATCCACCACGTGGCGTAAGTTGAAAACTTGTAACCTCGCCGGTATTCGAACTTGTCCGCCGCCCGCATCAGGCCGATGTTGCCTTCCTGAATCAGGTCCAGCAGGTGCAGGCCCCGGTTGACGTACTTCTTGGCCACCGAAACCACCAGGCGGAGATTGGCTTCCACCAGGTCTTTCTTGGCTCGCTCGGCTTCAAATTCACCATGCCGTATCACCGCCGTGGTGTGGCGAAGGTCCGCGAAATTCGCGCCGGCGATCTGCTCACGCTTGCGGATTTCCCGCTTCAGCTCTTTGGCTTTCGCCTGGGCCGTCTGGCTGCTGCGGGCTTCGAAACGGCGCAGCTCCTGGTCCAGATGAGAGAGTTCCTCGACGACTCGCTCGATTTCCTTCGAAAACTGCTTCCACTGCGAA
>CAMAUG010000033.1 GCA_945861255.1 Candidatus Sulfopaludibacter sp. SbA3 | reverse complement strand
GCCGACAGCCGGCGTCCTTGTTAGTGGTGGCGATTCTTCTTGCCGCGTGGGCAGGCTCCGGCGTGATGATGAGCCTGATGGAGGGTTTTCGATCCATCTACCGCATTCCGAGCGGGCGCTCCATCATTCGTGACCGTGCCATGGCGATGATGCTGGTGTTCGTTGCAGCAGTGCCGGTGCTGGGCGCCTCGGCTCTGATCGTGGTGGGCAATCGAGCCCGCGCCGCGTTGATCGTTTACCTCGGCTTGCTGGGACGCGGCAACGAACTGCGCGGCCCGGTGCAATTCGTGGGACAAGTGGTCACGTTTTTCATCGCCACCGGGACAATTGTGTTCGTCACCTCACTGGTGTATTACTTCGGGCCTAACCGGAGACAGCGGCTGCCGCAAGTGTTGCCGGGCGCGGTGGTGGCCACCACGCTGTGGCTGATATCAACACTGGCGTTCGGGTGGTACGTGGGCAGCATAGGCAACTACAACGTTCTGTACGGTAGCGTGGGGGCTGGCTTGGCGCTGCTGGTTTGGAGTTACCTGCTGGCCGTGATCATGTTGATCGGTTGCGAGTTCAACGCGGTTCGGGAACGCGCCATCCGGTAGGCGAATCGCACCGCCCCTCACGGCTGCCGCTCAGTCTTCCACGGAAATTATGGGCCCCGTGGCCTTGGCTTCCTCGGCGCAACGCGCTTCGATCCGTTCCGCCAACGCCAGGAAGGGCGCGGCGTGCGGGTCACTTCCACCGCGCGCGGAAACGGGCTTGCCCGTGTCACCGCCGATGCGGACATCCGGATCGAGCGCCAACTCTCCCAGGAACGGGACTTTCATGGCCTCCGCCGTACGCTTGCCGCCGCCTTGACCGAAGACATCGATGCGCTCTCCGGATCCGGGTGCGATCAGGTAGCTCATATTTTCCACCATGCCCAGTATGGGAACGCGCACTTGGGCAAACATGTTGACCGCTTTGCGCGCGTCTTCCAAAGACACAGCGGAGGGCGTAGTCACCACCACCGCACCCGATAAAGGGGCGGACTGGATCAGCGAAAGCGCCACATCCCCGGTGCCGGGCGGCAGATCGATCAATAGATAATCGAGCTCGCCCCAATCGACGTTGCGCAGGAATTGCTGGATCACGCTGTGCAGCATGGGTCCACGCCATACCAGGGGCTTGTCGCCGGGATTCAGGAATCCCATCGAAATCAATTTGACGCCGTGCGCTTCAATGGGGCCGATGCGATCGCCTTGCCCGCGCGGTGTTTCCTGGGTGCCCATCATGAGCGGCACGTTGGGTCCATAGACATCGGCATCCATCAATCCCACGCGGCGGCCCATCTTCGCAAGTGAAATCGCCAGGTTCACCGAGACGGTGGTTTTGCCGACGCCGCCCTTGCCGGAACCAACGGCAATCAGGTAGCGCACGCCGGGTATCGGCATCTTGGGAGCGGCGTGAGGAGCGGACTGTTGGGGACCCATCTAACTCGATGGTAGCAACCCTTCCTAATCGTCACGGCGCCAGCCGCCGCGGCAGAAGTTCGAAGGGGATCGCTTGCTCACGCGCGCGGCCCGCCAGAATCAGCCTGCTGCAGAGCCGCGACGGTTATGGAGCGGTCATTACCACGGGCTGCTAGGCCAAGGCCAGATTCGCGTGCGCGCGCAGCGATGCGTCGGCGAATTCGCCGCGTTCGAATTTAGGAAACGCGGCGGCGGCGATCATCGCGGCGTTGTCGGTGGAGAGGCCCGGCTCCGGGAAGAAGACCGGGCATGGAAGGCGCGCCGACTTCGCAGCCGCCCGCAGGCCCGTGTTGCACGCCACTCCGCCGGAAATCACCAGGCTGCGAGCGTCAATCTCATCGGCCGATTTCAACGCGCGCCGCAGCAGTTCTTCAATGACAGTGGACTGGAATGACGCGACCAGGTCGAGCGTCGCGCGCGGCGTGACATGCAGCCACTGCTCGACCGTGGGCCGTGGGTGATCCTTCAGCAACGCCCTGCGAACTTCAATTTCATCCGCCATATCGTGGGCTTCCACCCAGCGCAGCACACCTGTTTTCAGACCGCTAAAACTGAAGTCGAGTGTGTTGCCTTTCATCTTCGCAAACGTAAAGCGGACCCCACGCGGATCGCCGTGCTGCGCGAGCGCATCGATCACGGGGCCACCGGGGAAGCCCAAGCCCAACAGCCTTCCCACTTTGTCGAAAGCCTCGCCGGCCGCGTCATCGCGAGTCTTACCCAAAAGACGGTATACAAAGCCCTCGCGCACTTCATATAAATGCGTGTGCCCGCCGCTGACCACCAGCGCCAGGGCGGGAAACTCCACCGGATTTTGACTCACCACGGCGTGAATATGCCCTTCAATATGATTTACGGCGATCAGCGGCAGTCCCTGAACGAAGGCCAGCGCCTTCGCATACGTCATGCCGACCAGCAAAGAACCAGCCAGGCCGGGGCCTTGCGTGACGGCGATCGCGGACAGATCCTCCAACCGTGTGGACGCTTCGTGCAACGCGAGACGCACCACCGGGACAATGGCGCGCAGATGTTCGCGCGAGGCCAGCTCCGGCACCACGCCTCCATACTTGGCGTGCGTGGCGAATTGCGAAGAGACTACCGAAGAGAGAATGCGCGACCCATCCTCCACCACCGCGGCGGCGGTATCATCGCACGAAGATTCGATGCCCAGGATGCGCACGCGGCAGGCCTTAATTGCGGTGGTGGCCGTTGCGGCCGTTCTTGAAGGAATCAAGAAACGCTTTTTGCGATTTTTTCAGTTCGCGAGTATCTGCCGCAAGCCTGCCCACCATTTTGATTCCGGCTTCCACCAGCTTGCGCGTGGTTTGCAGTTGGCGGTCAAAGCGATCGATACGGGCGTCGGCGCGGTCGGCGCGGACCTCGGCGCGGTCCATGCGCGCCATCGCTTGCCGATGGTTCTCCGCGGCGCGTGTCGCGCCTTCGCGAATCAGCGCTCGGATTTCGCTCAGCTCCCTTTGCGCTTGAGGATCCATGACACCCCAAGTATATCAACCGCATGCCGGCCATCGCGCAGTGGATAGTGCACTAAATCCGTGTCGCCCTTGGTGGCGGCCTCGCAGGAGCAGGCCGCCAGTGGGACACGCCTTGTCGGGTTCACAGCCGCCGATGAACGTTTTGAGAAAACCGACGTGATCGGCAAGCCGGAGGGGCAGTTCCTGCAGCTCCCTGGGTACCCGTAAACCGAAATGGGCCGGATCGGCGACGCTTCGCGTTGTGCGGACCCATCGCGGCTTGAGCGTGAGACATCCGGCGTGAGCAAGCATGAGACATCCAGCGTGAGCGTGAGACAATAACAAGGCGCTTGCTCCTCTCCGAATTCGACTACCCTCTTCCCCCGGAACTTATCGCGCAGCAGCCCCTGCCTGACCGTGCGGCGTCGCGGATGCTGGTTGTGGATCGCAAAACGGGTACCTGGCAAGACCGTATGTTCCAGGATTTTCCGTCGTACCTGGAGCCCGGCGATTGCATCGTATTGAACGATTCGCGTGTCTTCCCTTCCCGCTTGTTCGGCACGCGCGAACACGGAACGGGCCGTGTCGAGATCTTTCTGACCAAGCAACTTTCCCCGGACGCACTGACGTGGTCGGCTCTGGTGCGGCCGGGACGCAAGATGCGTACGGGCGAACACGTTAGGATCTCCGAGGAACTCTCCGCGGAGATCGTCGGGCGGGGCGAATTCGGGGAGCGTATCGTGCGGCTTCATCCGGAGGGTCACCTCTTCGACGTATTAGAGCGAACGGGGCACGTTCCGCTGCCGCCTTACATTCAGCGGCCGGACAGCGCCGCCGACCGCGAACGCTACCAAACGGTTTTCGCCCGCGAGCGTGGATCGGTGGCCGCGCCCACCGCCGGGCTGCACTTTACACCGCGGGTGCTCGATCAGTGCCGGGACGCCGGCGCCGACATCGTTTATGTAACGCTGCACGTCGGTCTGGGAACGTTCCAACCGCTGCACACCGAAGTCCTGGAAGACGTCAGGCTGCATGCGGAAAGTTTTACGGTGCCGCCGGAAACCGTGCACGCATTGGCGGCGGCACGGAGGGTGGTCGCCGTGGGCACCACCAGCGTAAGAGCCATCGAGAGCCAGGTCCTAAAACCGGAGACGAAGGCTCCCGAAACCGATCTCTTCATTTCACCCGGCTTCGTGTTTCGCCGCACGGGCGCGATGCTGACGAATTTCCATCTGCCGAAATCGAGCCTGCTGGTGCTGGTGAGCGCGTTGGCCGGCCGCGAGTTGATTCTCAACGCTTATCAGCACGCGGTCCGGGAACGATACCGTTTCTTTTCTTATGGCGATTGCATGTTGATTGTCTAACGATCCAAGCCTGCGGAGCCATGCCGTGTAATAATCAAAGGCGGGACGTTTCAGGACCGTGATTCCAGCCGGACCACTGCATCAATTACTCCGCAAAGCCCGCCAGCGCTGCGTCGTGCATTTGGCGCTGGATGGACTGCTGCTCGCGCTCACCGTCAGCTTCGGCGCTGTAGCGGTGGTGCTGCTTGTCGGTACCGAAATGCTGGGCTTTTACTGGATCGCCGCCGCCACCGCCGCGGGCCTGGCGCTCGGTTTCTACCTTCTAAGAAAACGGACTCCACCGGAATATGCTGTCGCTCAAAAAATAGACGAGCGGATGAACCTTGCCGATACTCTCTCCACCGCGGCGTACTTCGCGGATGCCCCGACGAGATCGACCGCCGACCCCGCCATCCGTGCGGTGCAACAACGGCGTGCCGAGGAAGTGGCCGGTACTGTGGATATTCCGCGGGCGCTCCCGCTCGCGCGTCCGCGCATGCTGGTTCCAGCCGGCGTCCTCGCACTCTTGGCGCTGGGCGTTTTCCTTTTCCGCTTCGCCATAACCGGGAGTTTCGACCCACGCGCGTCTCTGATAAAGAACGCGATCGAAGCTCTCACCGGCCCCCCTGGCGAGGGCGCCAAGAAGCCCACTCCGGCGACAACTGGCGATCAGACCGGCGACGGTGAGCAAGACGAGCGCGAAATGGCGCAAAAGAACGATTTCGCGGGCGATCCGGCGAGCGAGCCCGATCCGCAGTCCCCTGAAAATCAGACCGAACAGCCGGGCGATAGTAAGGATGGCCAACAGCCGCCCGAAGACGCCGATTCGCCCGATATGTCTTCCCCGCCGGGCGATCCTTCGGCGCCCGGGGATAAGGACAAACAAGGCGAGGACCAGAACAATAAGCAGAACAGCCAGCAGAACCAGGACCAGTCCATGATGGACAAAGTCAAGCAGGCGCTTTCGGAAATGTTGAGCAAGATGAAGCCACAGGCGGGGGATTCCAAAGGCCAGAGCAAGAAGAGCGATTCATCGCAAGCCAAACAGCAGAAGAGCGAATCAAAGGACGATTCCGAAGGCGACAGCTCAGAGGAATCCGGCGCGGACCAGGACGCGGCGAACTCGCAGGACGATTCCAAGAAGTCCGCCAACCGCCAGTCCAAGGATCAGCAGAGCGGTGCGGGCGCCAACGAGGGCGACAAAGCTCAACGCTTGGCTGACGCGCTGAAGGCCATGGGCAAGATCAGCGAGTTGCTCGGGAAGCGCGCTGAGAACGTGACGGGTTCGGTGTTGGTGGAAGTCGGCTCCACCAAACAGCAGATGAAGACGCCCACCGCGCAGAGTGCGGCCACGCACGCCGAGGCGGGCGGAGAGATCCACCGCGATGAGGTGCCGCCCATGTACGAGCAATTCGTCCAGCAGTATTTCGAACAAATCCGCAAGGCGCCCGCGACGCCCGCAGCGGAGGCCGTGCCCGCGAGGGCGGAGCGGTAGTGGGCAGTGGGCCGCTCTCTCGCGATTGCGGCACGGTTTCGAGGGAGCGGTCTACAACTGGCTCGGAACAATATGCTCAGGAAAGCGGCGTATTTGCTCATGGCGGCACTTATACCGGGCACAGTGGGAGCGGCTTCCCCGGGGCCTGGTATTTCCGGGGCTCTGGCGCAGGAGCGAGCCGCGTCGATCCTGGCGCCTCGCTTCGAACTGAGCTTCACCGTCCCCTCGAAGAAATCGGATCCGGTGCGCGGAGCGTCCGTCATCCGGTTCACGCTGCGCGCGCCGCGTGAGATCGTCCTCGATTTCACCCAGCCTCGCGAGAAAATCCTGGAGCTGCGTGCGAATGGCGTCCTGGCGGAGTTCGGCTTCGCCGACGGTCACATCGTAATTCCAAGATCTTTGATGCGCACGGGCGAGAATACCATCGACATTGAATTCCTCGCCGGCGACGAAGCGCTCAACCGGAACGAAGATTATTTGTACACGCTCTTCGTCCCTGCACGGGCTCAGCTCGCCTTTCCCTGCTTTGATCAACCCAGCATCAAGGCGCGTTACTCGCTCACATTGACTGTCCCCAAGGAATGGGTGGCGGTGGCGAACGGCGCGGCTATCAGCGGCAATCATGGCGATAACACAACGGCAGCACTCAAGTTCGCTGAAACACAGCCACTTCCCACTTATCTGTTCGCGTTCGCCGCCGGAAAGTTTCGTGTCGAAACAGCGGAGCGCAATGGACGCAGGATGCGCATGTTCCATCGCGAGACCGACGATGCCAAGGTCGCCCGAAATCGAGATGCGCTTTTCGATCTGCATGCCAGGGCGCTCGCGTGGCTGGAAGACTACACGCGCATTCCCTACCCCTGGGGCAAATTTGATTTCGTCCTGCTGCCCGCGTTCCAGTTCGGTGGAATGGAGCACGCGGGAGCCATTTACTATAACGCGCCCGCGATGCTGCTGGAAGCTTCGGCCACGCAGAATCAAACACTCCAGCGCGCCTCGACCATTTCCCATGAAACGGCGCACATGTGGTTCGGAGATCTGGTGACCATGCGCTGGTTCAACGACGTTTGGACCAAGGAAGTGTTCGCGAATTTCATGGCCGCCAAGATCGTCAACCCGTCGTTTCCCGGAGTGAATCACGATCTGCGTTTTCTGCTGAGCCACTATCCCTCCGCCTATGATGTGGACCGCACGGCCGGCGCCAATCCCATCCGCCAGCCGCTGGCGAATTTGAATGAGGCCGGCACCCTCTATGGCAACATCATTTACAACAAAGCCCCCATCGTCATGCGGCACTTGGAAACGATGATGGGTGAGACCAAGTTTCGCGACGGCGTGCGCGAGTATTTAAAGGTCTATGCCTTCGGCAATGCCACGTGGCCCGATCTGGTGCGCATTCTGGATCGCCGCACTCCTGAGGATCTCGCCAAATGGAGCCAGGCGTGGGTGGAAGAACGCGGCATGCCGGAGTTGTCGTTAGCCTGGAACCACGGGACGATCACCATCACGCAGAACGATCGTTTGAGCCAATCGCGGACGTGGCCGCAAAGTCTGCGGATCACGCTCGGTTACCCGGATCGAACGCTGGATGTCGCGGCGTTCACGCGCGAACGAAGCACCACTGTGAAAGCGCCCGTGGCCACCCCACCGCTGTATATGCTGGCAAACGGCGGCGGCGTGGGGTACGGATCGTTCGTGCTGGATGATGCCAGCGAGAAATACCTTCTGGACCACCTGGAGGACATTCGCGATCCGCTGACGCGTGGCGCTGCGTGGGTCACTCTCTGGGAGAGCATGGTGGACGGCAGGATCGCCCCAGCGGATCTCGCCCGTCTGGTTGCGCGCGCGCTTCCCTTGGAAACCGATGAACAGAACGCGCAGCACGCGCTTGGTTACGCCACGCGCTTGTTCTGGTTCTATCTTCCGCGCGAGGAGCGTATCCGGCGCGGTCGCGAGCTCGAAGCACTGCTGCGCGCCGGAATCGCCCGCGCGTCGAACACCAGCGCGAAATCGGCCTGGTTCTCGGCGTTTCGCTCGATCGCCCTCACGCCGGAAGGCTTAGAGTGGATTGAGCGCCTGTGGCGGCGCGACGAAAAGATCGACGGCCTGCCCTTCGCCGAAACCGACGAGATCGCGATGGCGCTTGAGCTTGCCGTGAAAGAGGCGCCGGGTTGGCAGAGGACTCTTGCCTCGCAGCTGGAGCGCACCCGGAACGCGGATCGCAAAGAACGCCTGGCATTCGTGATGCCCGCCGTTTCCTCCGATCCTGCCGAGCGGGAACGCGCCTTCGAGCGGTTCAAGAAGTTGGACAATCGCGCGCATGAACCGTGGGTGCTGGAATCACTGCGCTATCTTCATCATCCCTTACGTGAAGATCACGCAAAGAGATTCGTGGCCCCGAGCCTGGCTCTGCTGCGCGAAATTCAGGCCACCGGCGATATCTTCTTTCCCAAGCGCTGGGTGGATTCGACGCTAGCCAATCACAGGTCACCGGAGGCCGCAGCCGCGGTTCACGCCTACTTGGAGAAAGAAAGCGCGCTGCCTCAACGCCTACGGTGGTTTGTGGAATCCGCCGCGGACGATCTGTTTCGCTCGGCGCGATAGTTACTGGTGCGGTATTTTCGCGATAGCGTCGAATTGGCCGCGAAACCACGCCGTGCGGCCCACGCACCAGCACTGCGTCTCCTGCTGAATCCTGCCGGGAGACAGCGCTTATAATGGGTGTCGACATGAGACACTGTTCAGCAGCCTGGAGAATCTCAATGGACGGGGCAAGCACCGCTGCGGCAGGCCGGCAACCCATCGCGCCGCGCCCCGTTTTGCGCGCGTTTCTCAAGAGCGCGCTGCGCTTCCCGCTCGTCGCGCTGGCGCTGGCGATGCCCTGCTCCGTCTTGAACGCCCAGGAGTCGGTCCCGGCCGTCCTGCCCGTCGTGCGGCCCGTGATGGAGTGCACCCAATTGACGCGTAGCGACCTCTCCGGCGCGGCTGGAGTGACCATGCGGATTACCGCCGCCGCGGTGACACAGGAGGGTTCCGCGGAGTTTTGCCAGGTGAAGGGATATGTGTCCCCGCGAGTGGAGTTCGAGGTGCGGCTTCCCACCACCAAATGGACGCAACGTTACGTGCAAACCGGCTGCGGCGGGCTGTGCGGCGGCACCCGCATCCGTGTCAACAATGCGGAGAACTGCGCGCCGGCCAGCAACGGAGAACTGGCTCTGGCGTCGACCAACACCGGCCATGAAACCGGAGGAAGCGATGGCGCGTGGGCGGCTGACGATCTTCAGTTGCGCGTCGACTTCGGATACCGCAGCGTGCATGTAACAGCGCTGGCGGCAAAGGCACTCATCGAAAAGTATTACGGCCAAAAGGCCAGGTACTCCTATTTCACCGGGTGCTCGGAGGGTGGACGAGAGGCGATGGTGGAGGCGCAACGATACCCTGAAGATTTCAACGGCATTAGTGCCGGCGCTCCGGCGCACAATTTCATCACGCAGAACACCTTCTATCACGCCTGGAACGCGCGCATGAATTCCGACGCCGACGGCCGGGCCATCCTTACCGCAGGCAAACTTCCGCTGCTGCACGCGGCGGTCATGGAAGCTTGCGACGCGCTCGACGGCCTCAAGGACGGTCTTCTTACTGAACCCACCGGGTGCCATTATGACCCTGTTGCATTGCAATGCAAGTCCGGACAGGACTCCTCTACGTGCCTCACCCCGGCGCAAGTGAATATGGTTCGCGAAGTCTATCGGGGCGCACATGACGAAAAAGGCCGGCAATTAGTGATCCGCGGGCCATTACCCGGTTCGGAGTTGCAGTGGCGCGGGATCTTCGTGCCGGCCCAGCCGGACCAGATGGCTTCCACCACCAGCGCTTCTCTTTCCACGTCAGTGATCAAATACATGGCTTATCCGAAGAACCCGCCGCACAAGTTCACGCTCGCGGATTTTCGTTTCGACGAAGGCACGTTTAAGGCGATGCAGTTCGCGCACGAGATCTACGACGCCCTGAATCCCGACCTTTCAAAATTCGCGGCCGCGGGCAGCAAGCTGATCATGTGGCACGGATCGGCGGACGCGGCCATTTCACCCGTGAGCACCATCGGATATTACAATGCCGTGGAAACCCTGATGGGTGCGGACCGCGCCAAGCAGTTTGCGCGGTTGTACTTGCTGCCGGGCGGAGGCCACTGTACTGGCGGGGACGAGCCAATTAGCGTGGACATGCTCAGCCCGCTCATGGCATGGGTGGAGCGGGGAATAGCCCCGAACCGGCTGTTGAGCACGCAAACTCGCGGGGCAGGCAGCGCTCCGAGCGTCGGGGCGCCGGCGGATCCCGCAAAGGTAATCCGAATCCGCCCCGTGTTTCCGTATCCGCAGACTCCCCAATTTAAAGGCAGTGGAAGCATCGACGATCCGGCCAACTTCGTGGCGGGAATGCCCAAGACGCTCGAACCCGCGAAGTACGACTGGGTGGGGGCTTCCTTTTTCAGCACAGGGTATGAAAAGTGGTGCGGATGGAGTGGAGTAGGCTTCGTATGCAGTAGTGAGCGGAAGTAGCGTGAGGGGCAAAGCCGCTCACTGCACTTTCACCCCGTTATTTCGCCTGCGGACGCAGCATCAGTTTCTGCACGCGCCAATTGGAAGTTTCGGCGACATAGACTTCGTTTTCAGAAGGGCACGCTAACGCGTGAGCGCCGGAGAATTGCTTGAGCTGGCGCCCGGAACGGCCGATCACTCCAAGCACTTTCCCATCGAGTGAGACTTTGAAAACCCGCCCGGGGTAGGTGGATTCTCCAACGAAAAGCACTTGGTTTTGACCGGGCGTGATGCACAACGAATTGGGCGCACCGATCACTTGCGCCAAGCGCTGACTGGTCGGGGTGTTGCCGTTGACGGAACGCGAATTCGGGTCCGGAGGCACGTCAATGGTGAACATGCGCAAGAACTTGCCCTCGGTGTCAAAGACCTGAATGCGCCTGTTCGAGCGATCGCCCACATAGACATTATTGTTGCGGTCTATCGCGATGGCGTGAGGGATGACGAACTGCCCGGGCGCTGTACCTTTCGTGCCCCAGGACTTCACCCAATCGCCGTTCTTGTCGAACTTGGCGACGCGCGAGTTGATGTATCCGTCGCTGATATAGATGTTGCCGCTGGAGTCCCAGGCGACATCGGTCGGCTGACGGAAAAGTCCGTCCGCGGCTGCAAGCGGCGGATCGACATGCTCCCACGCCTTCGCTTCGTCATCGGCCGATTCCTTTCTCCGGCCGAACACCCACACCACGCGGCCAGCGGGGTTGAACTTGACCACCATATCCGAACCCTTATCGATCGCCCAGATGTTGTCGTCTCTGTCGATGCGAACGGAGTGGGCGAAGGACCAGGCATACAGGCCCTTGCCGACTTCGCCCACGAATTCTCCCTTCGGGCCGAACTCGAGCAACTGGGCCGCCGTCGGAGCATAGGCCGGACCACTGGCGCTGTTCGAGCGCGTGAACACAAAAACGTGGCCTTTGGAGTTCACGGCCACGCCCGCCACCTCGCCGAAATTGACCCCGGGGGGAAGCTTAGGGTAGTCCGCGACGGAATCGAATGCGATCTCCGGCGCGCTCTGCTGGCTGAGCGCCAACCCAGGCAGCAGCCCGAGCAATACCAACCAGGAGTTCATCAGATGCCTGCGGGAGAAACCCCGTGATTGTGTTTCGTTCATAGACAACCTCGCTCAAGGCACGTCATGACCGCTCCCTGACGGTCACGGCTCAGCAACGTCCTCCGAGCCGCGACCATCAGGAGTGGTCCATGCAAACTTACGCAAGTCAATGCTGGCTCTAGGCGAGGCCTGCCTTATACAGCGCCAGGAGTTTTCCCCAAGCGCGTTCAGCGTCAGTCTTGTTATAAATCGGCGCGCCGTTCTGCGGCGCGGGCATATCCGTCATGCACCAACCATGCAGAGACCCATACACTTCGACTTCGGCCGTAACCTTGGCGGCGGCGAAGGCTTCCTTCAGCTTGTCTTTTGCATCCGGCTGACGGGCGTCGTCGTTGGAGGCCACGCCGAAATACATACGGGCTTTTATTTTCGGCGCGAGCAGGTGCGGGCTATCCGGCTTGTCCGTGACCAGGCCGCCACCGTGGAACGATGCGCCGGCGCCGATACGGTTGGGCAGCGCCGCGGCGGTTTTCACAACCAGTGGACCGCCCATGCAGTAACCCTGGGTTCCGATCTTCTTGGACTTGTTCACTTCTTTTTGCGCGTCCAGGAACGCAACGTAAGCTGCTGCATCCTTCTCGGGGTTGCCGGGCGCATTCACCGATGCCATCAGCGGCCGGAGCTTGGCCATATCGTCGGGATTCTGGAAGTTGAATTTGGAAGCGTCGGTGAAAGGGGCTTTGCCCATGCGATAAAACGGATTGGGGACCAGGACCGAATATCCCTCGGCCGCCAAGCGCTTGGCCATCGCGCGCGTCGAGAGCCGCAAGCCGAATGCGTCGGGCCAGATCAGCACGCCGGGATGAGTACCGGTCTTCGGGCGAACAAACGCGGCGTCGCAGGTTCCGTCTGGGGTTTTGATCTCGACGTCGGTTTCGACGACATCCAGTTCGGCTGCGGCGGCTGGCGCGGCGGTAGCGCCCAGTCCGGCGGCCACTGAGAGCGCGACAAATTCACGACGTGCGATATCGCCGGGCTGCGTGTCATTCTTCGGTTGGTTCTTCTGGTCTTCCATGATGGCTACTCCTTTAGAAAGAGTGTAGCGCTTTTTGATCGGCAACAAGCCCCAACCGAACGGTTCCGCATCCGTAGTCCGTCCGTGACTTCGTGGTGCCAGGCTTCGGCGACGCCAGCCGCGCCAGCGTGCGTACGTCGATGCGGTCGTTCTTGCGCGAGCTGCCGCGCATTCGCCACGATCGCTTCGTGACCCAGGCTTTTCAGCACACGGGAGCTTGTCGCATCCCGCGGGGATCGGCCTTCCCATACCATCTTGTTAAGGGCTATGTTGCCGTGCGGGAATCCTACGGAAGGGATTATTTGGAAATGCCGGTTCCACTTGTCCGTTTTCGTGGTACACTCAAAGTGTCCGATTTCGGCAACTTCGCATTAGTCCGGTCCGACCGCCCTCGTCCGATCCTGCCCCGATTCACTCAACAACATTTAGAAAGAAGACCAATTGAAAAACATTTTTGTAGGCAACCTCAGTTTTGGGGCAACCGAGAGCGCAGTCCGTTCCCTGTTTGAAGCGTACGGAACCGTCGATCGCGTCAGCATCATCACCGACCGCGATACGGGCCAGGCGAAGGGCTTTGGATTTGTCGAGATGAGCGTCGAATCGGAAGCCGATCGCGCCATTGAAGGCCTCAACGGCCGGGACGTCGACGGCCGCGCTCTGAACGTCAACGAAGCCCGCCCGAAGACGGAACGCAGCTTTGGCGGCGGTGCCGGCGGTGGTGGTGGCGCGCGCCGCAACAACCGCTGGTAACAAGCTGGTAAGAACCGGAAACGGTATCAAAGAAGGGGTCGCGCTCACAAGGCGCTGCCCCTTTTTTACTGGAACCGCGAAGACTAAAGGCGACGGTGAACCGGTGTCATCCGAGCGACGCGCCGGACGCGGGCTTGTGCCGCCATTCCTTTTCAGCGTCTCTGGCGGCGGCGGCCGCACCGACGAAATCGCGTTGCGCCAGCAGCATGCGGACTTCATCAATGGCGAAGATAGTCTGCTGAGTCCGTAGCATGTCGGGACTCGCGGGATCGGTCCCGATGCGCATCGCTTCGTCCAAATATGCCGAAACGTCGATGAGCAGCGACTCTGCCCGCGTACCATTCCCGCGACGGAGGTGCACGGCCAGGTCCCGGATACTCACGATGACTTCGGAAGTCTTTAACAGCTTGGGTCGCCTTTCCCCATCGCGCGGGTGTCTGGACTCTCACCCAGCGGCCTTCCAGTCAATGCGCCGCACTGTGATGGGGCGCGGACTGAAGTGACTCAAGTATCGCAGGTATCGGCTCGACGCGCAAATCGTGAATGCTGGCTTTGTGCGTGCCGGCTTCGTGCGCGCTAGCTTGGCCAAAAGGCGCGGCGCTGCTCCTATTAAACCCCTTGAAGGAGAAGCGCAGCGGCCTCGCCACGCTTTCAAAGTAACGCGACGAACCGTCCGCACGTCTAGACTCAACCTGTATGCGGTTTGTTCTTCTTGCCGGAGCAATGTGCCTCTGGGCCCAGGACACAGTGATTCGGACCACCGTGCCCTTGGTTTTGGTGCCGGTGACGGCGACGGATCGTCAGGGTAAGACCATTGAGGGTCTTACGGAGTCTGACTTCGAGGTGCTTGATAACGGCAAGCCCGTCAAGCATCGTCTTGAAACTACAGTTCAGCCCATTGCGCTGGTGGTGGCCGTGCAAACTAGCGCCATCGCTGGGCCGGCGCTGGCGAAGGTTCAAAAAATCGGGGCGATGTTCGAACCACTCGTCGTGGGTAAGGGCGGAGTGGCTGCGATTGTGACGTACTCGGACAAGATAAAAGTGTGGCAAGAATTCACGCACAGTGCCGACGACTTCACGGACGGTATGCGCAAGATCGAACCGGATGGCAGCTCCCGGACTGAGGCGCATTTGAACGACGCCGTGATTGAGGCGGTGAAGATGTTCTCGGATCGGCCCGATTTCAGGCGCGTGCTGGTGGTCATCGGTGAGAGCCGGGATCGCGGCAGCCATGCCAAACTGCAGGAGGCGGTGACCAAGGCGCAAGCGGAGAACGTGACCGTCTATCCAGTGAACTATTCGGTGTATAAGACCAGCTACACGTCGCGCGGCGCCGAGCACTTTGAAGGCTCCGGCCGCCGCGTATATAATACCGACCCGGGAAACCTGTTTGCGGTATTTACGGAGATCGGCCGGCTAGGGACACAGAACGCTGGCGATGCACTGGCGAAGTATACGGGCGGCGAGAAAGTCTCTTTTGCCAGGCTCTCCGGGCTGGAACGCGTGATCGCCAAGGTGGGAGAAGATCTGCATTCGCAGTATCTTCTAAGTTTCCAGGCCGGAAACGCCGAGCCGAAGGAGTACCACAGCATCACCGTTCAATTGAAGCGCAACGATGCGACGGCACGCGCCCGGCCGGGGTACTGGCCGGAGTAGTTGCCCAGGCAACCAGTGAACTGCCCTTGCGCTCTAACCCTCGCGGACCAGCGGCGCGGAGGCGCGGCGGATGATTTGTGTTTCCAGAACGGCTGCGCGTCGCCGGCACTCGGCGGCGTCTTCTTTCACGCCGGCGCGAAGCGCCACGTAGTCGTCCATGCTGATGCACTTCGCCAACCGGCTGTTCACGACCTGGACGTTTCGCAGACGCAATTCCTTGCTCCACGCCCGATTCTCGCTTTGCGACCTGCGGACGTCGTCCAAGCTCAACCCCGAAAAGTCTTCCGACCAATGTGGCATTGCTTCTTCATCGTCGGAAATACCACAAAGGAATAGGCCCGGCATGCATCGAAGTTCACGGTGGGAGGCGGGTCACGCCGACGGGAAGTGCAGCGGGTCCCTTAGATTCTGCAGTTCCCGGTAGTAATAGAGCGGCGCGGGCCGTCTTCCCCGCAAACTCAGCCCTCGTAGAAACTCAATTTCCTCTTCGGTGACATCGCCGCTCAATTTTGGATCTTTAAGGAATCGTTCCAGCCCCGGCTCCACCGCCAGAGGTGGGGCGGTCACTCTTTCCACGAACTCAAAGCGCTTGTAGCCGCCCAGCGCCAGACGCTCGTTGAGTACGATCTCAATGGCGAAACTCCGTAAGTCGATATCCCAGGATTCAATCATCGGCTCAAGGCAGGCGATGCAGCTCTCCAACGACACGTTGAAGACGTCCGTGTCCAGGAATTCCAGCATGGCAACCCGCATCTGTTCGTAACTCCGACGGCCGGCCGCGGCCATCTGGTGGAGCCGGCCTTCGCCCCTCAGTTCCTCGCGTGCGGCCTCCTGGGCCACGTCCAGGAGTTTTTGAGTGATCAACCTCTCCAGCTCGCCGAACGGTTCTTGCTCGAAAATCCTGCGGATCTCCGTTTGCCGGCCCGGATCGCATTTACGGAGGACCAATTCCCGGCACGCTTGGTAGAGAGGCCTGGGCGGCTCGGCCACTTTCTTCTTCCACTCCAACTGGCGCTGATTTTCCGCCAGCTTCGCGAGTTCGCCGCTCGGGAGCCGCAAGAATTCTCCCAGCTTATCGTAGATATCCGTGCGCCCTGGCGCTGGTGGAGCTTTCTTGCGAGTGAGAAGTTGTGAGATGTAGGATTCCGTTACTTGGGCCGCAGTGGCCAGGTCTTTCTGCTCCAGCCCCAGTTCATCTAAACGATGTCGTATCAATAGCGGGACGTCCAAAATAGCCTCCCGGTCCTGGACATTTACCATATTAGGTAAAGTCTTGTGGCTCATTATGGCATGAATCAACTTGACAGGTAAAGATAATTAACCTATTATGGTTAATGTCTGAGCGCTTCTGCCCACTCACGGATCAACTGAACTAAGTCAGAGGATCTGATTCTGACCTCTTAGATCAACCCCCGCAACCTACAAGGAGGTTGTTCATGTTCGACGCGCAACAAAAGTCTACGGGAACCAGTTACACAGCGACAGGCACTCTGGCATGGGTGAACTGGAAGCGATCCTCGCGGCTTACGATGCCTTCGATCGCGACTTCGGACCGGATTTCGAAGTAGTCGGCGTCCGCCTTTGTCACTCCGCCTTTATCACATATCACAATGAAGATCGCACGCGGCGACATATTGATCGAAACCGGGACGCTCCTGCCTGAGCCGCTGCGGTTGGAAGACGGGCTGGCCGCGGATGGCTGGTCACCTGTGGCGAACCAGCTTGATAGGCGTCAACTGGAAAAGGAACTCAACGCAGCGGGGTGGACGTTCTTTTACATGGCTGGTTCCATCCGGACTTTGGGATTCGGATTTGAGAAAGAGAGCAGGATTCGCTCGGCGCTCGCGAATCTCATTAAAGCGGTGAAACTCCAGACGTGCAATTGCCTGGAGATTGACGACGTTGTGGCGCATTCGTTCTGGGGGATGCCGTACGTCAGCGTTTCGGGCCATTCGCGGCATATTCAAAAAGGCATGGTCTTCGAAAGCAACGTTTAGCGGAACAAGCCGGTGGCCGCATCCACTGTAGCTGAGGGAGTTCGGGAATGAAAATACGATGAAACGCGTGACGCTACGGCTTACCGTTGAAGAGCTAGGGCTGCTCGCAACGCTCGCGGGAGACCAGTTGTTTCGCAAGGAGTTCATTGACCCGCGAATGCCCGGTTATAAGATCGATACCCGGGAAATGAGCATCGGCAAGGCTATCGTCGCGCGATTGCGGCGCATGGTGGATCCCGCCGCTGCGGACCGCGTGTCCGCCAGAATCAACGGAGCCGCATGAGCCGCCGAAGAAAGCAATCGCCTGAAAGCAGAACACATGCCCTTTGAACAACGTATTCCTCGGGAACTGACGCAGGCCGCCGTTCAAACCTATGCGCCGGCGGCATCGGGCGTCTACGGAGTTTCGAATGAACGCGAGTGGGTCTATATCGGTGAGACCGACGACATTCGCGGCGCGCTCACCGTCCATTTGCAAGAAGGGCCCACGACGGTCATGCGGCGGCAGCCCACCGGATTTGTGTTTGAAGTTTGCGAGCACTCGCGCCGGTCCGGCCGGCAAGACCGCCTGATTCAGGAGTATGAGCCGGTGTGCAACCGGGCTTCGCGGCTCCACACATAACAGAGTTGCGCACAAGACAGCCCCGAAGGAGAACCCCACGACTAACCCGAAGATAACGTTCACGCTGAAACAGTTCCGGCAGGAGCTGGGGTTCCGCGTGTTCGCCTTTGAGCGCGTTGCCGAAGATCGAACTCGCGCGGACTTCGCGGTCAGCGCGGATCTGTCACTCATCCGGAAATACGGGATTCTGGTGCAGGACCTGCCGTTACTGTGCAGGAACCTGCTGGAGCGGCGCGACTTGGACGCCGCGCTGGACAATACCGCCCTGAGCCCGGCCTTGACATTAACCGAGGACGAAATGCGGATTCATGCGGACGGCCGTGCGGCCGCCCGGTCTGCCGCGGCTAGAAAACCGCCCCGCCGGCCGCCGCCCGGCGCCAATCCTGGCTCCGCGTGGCGCGCGCCGCAGGGCACGTTTTCTCAAGCGGCGCAGACTCAAGACGATGCGGCTGCCATTAAGCCGATCCGCTAACCGCCGGACAATGGAACACACAATGCTGAATACAACAGGTAGCGAGCCAGTACCGGACGAAGAAGTCTGGCGCGGCTGGGTGCAGCGCGGCAAGCGGCGAGAGAACGCCACTCAGCACAGACGGAAAATGGCCGCCGCGATGGTTGCGGTTTTAGTCACGCTAGGAAGTGTTATCTATCTTCTTGTGATCAGGTAGCGCGGGAGTGGCCGCCACGCTCAGCGAACCGGTTCCGGCAGCTACACGTTTTGCCGGATGAGTCACACGGCACTCCCCACCTGAATCTGAGGCTTCCCCGCGGCGGGCAAGCACCACGTTTACCGTTTACACTGGCACTAGGTGCATCCTCACTCGATTGAACGAACGCGGCACGGATCCGGCCGCGACAAGGCTCCCACCCCCAAGCGCTCCCAGGGCGAGCGCATCCGCGCCGTGTGGCCGGAACTGCGGGAAATGATCCTGCCACGGCGTAAGCTGCTGGCGCTCGGCTTTGGCCTGATGATCGTCAACCGGCTGAGCGGTCTGGTGTTGCCGTACTCGACGAAATTCCTGATCGACGACGTCATCGGGCAGCGCAATGCGGAGATGCTGACGCCGCTGGTGCTGGCGGTGCTCGGCGCCACGTTGATCCAAGGCATCACCTCGTTCACGCTCACACAGCTTCTTTCGAAAGCCGGACAGCGCTTGATCGCCGAACTGCGCCAAAAAGTGCAACAACACGTGGGACGGCTTTCGGTCAGCTACTACGACTCCAACAAGAGCGGCGTGCTGGTTTCACGCATCATGAGCGACGTGGAAGGCGTGCGTAACCTGATCGGCACCGGCCTGGTGGACTTCGTGGGCGGCCTGATGACGGCCGTGGTGGCGCTGTTCGTGCTGCTGCGGATCAGCGCGACCATGACCGGCCTGACGGCGTTTTTTGTCGCGGCTTTCGCCTTTGCGCTCTCCAAGGCATTTACGAAAATCCGCCCCATTTTCCGGGAGCGCGGCAAGATTAGCGCCGAAGTCACCGGACGGCTCACCGAATCCCTTGGCGGCGTGCGCGTGATCAAGGGTTATCACGCCGAGCAGCGCGAGGCGGCGGTGTTTTCAAAAGGTGTGGCACGCCTGCTTGCCAACGTAGAGCAATCGTTGACGGCTATGTCCTTCATGAGCCTCTCGGCCACCGTGCTGATGGGTATTGTCGGGGCAACCGTGATGTTCATCGGCTCCCGCCAGATTTTCGCGGGTACGCTGACGCTGGGCGAATTCATGACGTTCACCGCCTTCCTGGCGTTCCTGGTGGCGCCGGTATTTC